>DAIPJX010000292.1:0-2424 GCA_036770065.1 Planctomycetota bacterium | reverse complement strand
GAAATCGCGCGCTTTTTTATTGCGTAACTGTATTTCACCATTCATTATTTGAGGTTGTAGAATGCGTTCTTGCCGGCGTATTCGGCCGTGGTCTCGAGTTCTTCCTCGATGCGAATCAACTGGTTGTACTTGCAGATGCGGTCGGTGCGGCAGAGCGAACCGGTCTTGATTTGGCCCGCGTTGGTCGCAACCGCGATGTCGGCAATCGTCGTATCCTCGGTCTCGCCCGAACGGTGCGAAATGACCGCGGTGTAGTTGGCCTTCTTCGCCATTTCAATCGCGGCGAGCGTCTCGGTCAACGTGCCGATCTGGTTGACCTTGATGAGAATCGAATTGGCGACGCCCATCTTGATGCCCTTGGCCAAACGATCGGTATTGGTGACAAACAAATCGTCGCCGACCAACTGCACCCGCCCGCCCAGCTTCCGGGTGAGCATTTCGTAGCCCTTCCAGTCGTTCTGTTCAAGGCCGTCCTCAATCGAAATGATGGGGTACTTGTCGACCAGCATTTCCCAATAATCGACCATCTGCGCGGCGGTTTTCGACTCTTTGGTCGATTTCTTGAAGTGGTACTTGCCGTTCGCGAAAAATTCGGACGCGGCCGGATCCATGGCAATCGTGATATCCTTGCCCGCCTTGAAGCCGGCGCCCTTGATCGCTTCCATAATTGCCTTGAGCGGCTCTTCGTTGTTGGCGAAGTTGGGGGCGAAACCGCCTTCATCGCCGACCGAGGTGGAAAGGCCCTTTTTCTTCAACACGGTTTTCAGCGTGTGGAAAATCTCGGTGGCCCAACGCAAGCCTTCGGAGAACGTTTTCGCGCCAACGGGCTGGACCATGAACTCCTGGAGATCGACGGAGGAGTCGGCATGGGAACCGCCGTTGATGATGTTGCACATCGGAACCGGCAGGGTGCGGGCATAGGAACCGCCGATGTACCGGTAGAGAGGCATGCCGGTGCAGTCGGCCGCGGCCTTGGCGACGGCGAGGGAAACGCCCAGAATGGCGTTCGCGCCGAATTTGGATTTGTTCTTGGTGCCGTCCGCCTTGATCATGAGATCGTCGAGCGCTATCTGATCTGTTGCGTCCATGCCGATAACCAGCGGAGCGATTTTCTCATTGACGTTCTTCACCGCTTTCAAAACGCCCTTGCCCATGTAGCGCTTCTTGTCGCCGTCGCGAAGCTCGACCGCCTCGTGCTCGCCCGTGGACGCGCCCGACGGGACCGCCGCGCGGCCAAACGCGCCGCATGCGGTGATGACATCGACTTCAACCGTGGGATTGCCGCGAGAGTCAAGAATTTCCCGTGCCTGGACATTGATAATTTCCGACATGAACTGTTCCTTTCACAATAAACGAAAACCCGACGAATGCATACGTCTTCAGGTATAATGCCAACTGCCGCATATTCGGCCGAAAAAACATATCTGTCAACGGAAAAAGTTGCGACAGCCGTCCTTTTCCCGAAACGCGGCGGTATCTCTGGTTATCGACCGTTAACGCGGACAACTTGGGGGAATTTTGGCTGTCCCTCAAGCGATTTCTTTCGAAACCGGTGGAATTATTTGGCAAAATCCTCCAGGGAGAGGTACAGTATGGAAAGTCTTGGCGGAGCGTTTTCATGCCGCGTACCGAACGGTGCGCGTTTGATTTTTCATGAAAGGGAAAGTGCGATGAAATGTGTGCGAATGGGTAGGGCGGTGGTGGTGGCGTGCTCAATGGCGCTGCTTGCATCGGTGGCCGTGGCCGGGCAGTTGGTGTCGACCATGCGCAATGTCTCGGCTGTCATGCAGTCGAACGGATATATGCTCCGGCCCGTGCCGGAATTGTCGGGTCAGCGCTTTATGGGCGATGTCGGGTTGACCCAGGCGTTTGAAATAGTTCGCCCCAACGGCGAGGCGATTACGCTCGGGCGGCTTAATACATCCTGCGTGTGCGTTACCCTCACCGCCGAAAAGAAACGCTTCGAAAAAGGCGAACGGGCCATTGTCATTCTCCACAATGTCCGCCCGACTCCGCCCGAAGGGCAAATGTACGCGATATACGTCCAGTTGTCGCGACCCCGGGTAACGCTTCGGTACGATACATTCGTCCAGTCCGGTTTCGACCTGCCCGTCGATGTCGCCGCTTCCGCGCCCGGATCGGAAAACGCGGCCGCGAAAGAAACGCCGACGGTGCCGTCGTCCACCACCCCGGCGGTAACCGGCGAAGACGGCATACAAATGATCATTCCGCGCTGGGAACCCGAAAAGACGGAAGAGGCGGAGGAAACGGAAAAAACCGGGGAAACGGACGAAGCTGAAAAAATCGACACAGTCGACAAAGCGGACGAATCCGGGGACGCGGAATCGGTTGACAGCCCGGAGACGGATGAAGCGGCACAGGAGGAAACCGTCGCCGAACCGGAAGCGCCCGAACAGGACGATG
>DAIPJX010000091.1:0-8725 GCA_036770065.1 Planctomycetota bacterium | reverse complement strand
CGTTTCGACCGGCTTCGCCGCTTCGCGATGCTGAAGCACAATGTCGGAAAAATTGTCGCTTTGCCGCGCAATCACTCTTCCCTGGCGAACCAGCTCCAGAATAGCGATGAAAAAACCGACCATTTCCCGGCGATCCGGCGTGCCCGACAACAGCTTGGAAAAACGGGTCGTGCCAATGTCCTCGAGAACAGTGACGATTTGCTCGATGCGGATGCTGGTCGGCACTTCGGTATAGGTTATGACGTTGGATTCGTTCGACTGCGGCACAAGCCGCAAGAGCATGTTCTGAAACGCCTGCATCAAATCCATGCTGTCCGAGGCGGGCGCGTCCTCCATAAGCTGAAAGTCGAACCGGGGCGCAACACGCGGATAGCGGCGCGCCTGCTCGTCGGCCATGTCGCCCAACAATTTCGCCGCGTCCTTGAACCGACGATACTCGAGAAGCGACGCGACCAGATCGGAACGCGGATCGAATTCATCCTCGTCCTCGTCTGTTTCATCCGGCAATTCGTCCGGCGGCACCAGCATGCGGCTCTTGATTTCAAGCAGACGGCTGGCGAGGTCGAGAAACTCGGCGGCTTCATCCACGTTGACGATGTCGAGGTTGCGCATTTCTTCAAGATAACTCTTGGTCAGACGCGCAATGGGAATGTCGTAAATATCCATTTCGTCCCGGCGGATGAGATGGAGAAGCAGATCAAGCGGACCGTTGAACGTGTCCGGAATAGTGACGGTAAGGCTCATGCGGGAAATACGTCTCCACTTCTAATGTTCACTATGGGGCAGTCCGCGGCGCGCTCCGGTCGACGGAAAATCCGTCGACTCACTGTCGTTGTTGTCCCGGGGCGGCTCTTCGAACAGGGAAAGCCCGCGCTCGCCGCTCCCGGCGCGGAGACGGAAGCGCTCCATCATGCTTCGCAAACTCTCGGCCTGGCGGAGCAGGGCGATGGCGGCGGACGCCGCTTCGCTGGCGGACAGCGTGTTGTGCTGCGTGACCCGATCAATCTGCGACAGGCCGATGGCGATTTGTTCAATCCCCTGCGACTGTTCGCTGGACGAGCGGGCAATTTCGCGAAACAGATCCGACACTTGCGCGGCGTTGGCGACGATCTCCCGTAATACGCTATCCGTGTTCTCGGCCAATGTCGCGCCATTTTCCAGTTTTTGCACCGTGACTTCAAGCATCTGCGCCGTATCCTTCGCCGCTTTGGCCGAACGGCCCGCCAGATTCCGCACTTCGTCCGCCACCACGGAAAACCCTTTTCCGTGCCGGCCGGCGCGGGCCGCCTCGACCGCCGCGTTCAACGCCAGCAAATTGGTCTGGAAGGCGATATCGTCGATCAGCTTGACGACGGCGGCGATCTGCGCGCTCATCTTTTGCAAATCGCGCATGGCGGCAATCATCTCGGCGACCGCGTCGTACCCTTTGCCGACCGAGGTTCTGCTGGATGCGGCGAGTTTGTCAGCTTCAACGGCGGATGCGGCATTTGTCTTGATTTTTTCGCCTATCTGGTTGATGGAGACGGAAATCTCCTCCAGTGAAGCCGCTGTCTCGGTGGCGCCCTCCGACAACGTTTGGCTTGCGTTGTTGATGGCGCTTGCGCCGTATGTGACCTGGGTGACGGCAATGTTGACCTGCCCCAGCGTTTCGTTGGTAACGTCCACCATTTGCCTGACCGCAAGGCCAAGCTCGTCCTGTTGCGAACGCACATCGAAGGTCGATGTGTAATTTCCGCCCGCCATGGACTTGAACAGGGACGTTTCGCGGCGTTGCGTTTCAATGAGTTTTTGAATCGCCCGCGCCAACAACCCCGTTTCGCCTTGCAAACGCAGCAAATCCGCTTCCATATCGTGCCGCAAATTGCCGTCCGCAACCTCGGTGATGCGCGAAACGCCGCGCAGTATCGGGCTGGTAATGCGTCTCGAAAGCCAAAAGCTGAGCAAAAGCGAACCAATGAACGCAACCGAAACAAGAATGATTTGCCTGCGGATGCTCGCTTGGACGGCATGGAGGGAAACGTCGATTGCGTCGATTGCGTTTTGTTGAATTATGCCCTCCAGTTTGTTCAGCGTTTCGGAGGCGTTCCTCCGGTATTCGTTCAGCTCGCCAAACGCCAGATCGATCGCCTGGCCGGTCAGGTTTTCGAACTGCTGATCGTCATGGATCTTTTCCGGCGAAAACGTTTCCATCTCCCGCAGGATTGCCCAAAGCTCTTCCTGTTTGGACGACCAGGCGCTCCAGTTGGCGCGGAAATCCCGCCAAATCGCCTGTTGTTCGGCGTCCATGGGAATCTTGTCGAACGCCTGCATGGCCCGGGCCGCATCTTCGAACGCCGCTTTCACCGACGCATAGGCGTTCCGGCGAACGTCTCCCGCAGCCGGGTCGCGAATAAGCAGTGTGCGTTCGGATAGCATTATCTGTATTTGCGCTCTTTGCACGTCGATAATATCGAAAAGGGCGGGGATACTCGTGTTGCCGATGGAGCGGACGGACTTCTCGAGTTGGCGGAGCGGAATCATGCCGCCCACGCCGGCGAACAACGCAATGGTTGCGATGGCGACGAGCGCGAGGAATAATTTCGTCGTGATGCTGGCTATGGCATTTCGAAGCGATTTCATTGCAGCCTTTTCTCTCCGCTGGCGGAAGGGGAACTATATTGTGCCATAATGTATTATGCAAAATGGAACATACCGGCGTTCTTCGAAAATTTGAGTGAGCCATTTCCCAAAATCGCGATTGAACGCGTTCCGATAGGGAATCCGCACGCCTCACCATCCTCCATCATTAGGGCTGGCGTCGTATTTGTCAAGATCCCCGGAAAATGTTTCAGAGAGCTTCATAAAGAAAAAACGTAAATGCCGAATCTTTAGGATTGACACCATTTCGGGAAAATTGTTTAATAGTGTTTATATGTCGGGAACCGCAGATACCCGGGGTTGCGATTTCCCTTGTTATCAAACCGGGTAGGACGGAATGCCCGCTTCGGCGGGAAGTTGTGAATGGAGGTGTGGAGTGGCTACGGGAACAGTTAAGTGGTTCAGCGATCAAAAAGGGTATGGGTTCATTGTTCCGGACGACGGCGGGCAGGATCTCTTCATCCATCACTCGAATATCATGATGGACGGTTTCAAAACGCTGAAAGACGGGCAAAAGGTGGAATTCGAACCGGCTCAGGGACGTAAGGGCCCGGAAGCCACCAAGTGCCGGCCTCTCTGATTGCCTCCTGGCGAAATTGTATCAGATTACACGGTACCTATAACATCCTCCGGTTCGCCGGAGGATGTTTTTAAGTGATAATTAACAATTAATAATGAACGATGAACAATGTCGGAAAATTCTTGCATTCAAGATTCGAGCGCTACCGCGCTCTCTCAAACGAAGAAATGTTGTAATGCAAAGCACGCGGTAGCGCGCGATTAATAATGTAAGAATTTTTCGACATTGCTCATTATCTATATATTAATTGAATGAAAAGTACAGGCCCGCCGCCACGGCAATACCCGCAATGACGGCAAAAGCAATCTTGACCGCGCTGTACGGGCGTTCGCCGGTGGCATCGCCAGTTTGAGCGTTAATTGTAAACCGGTACGTCGCTCCCCCATACGCATACGCCGAAATCCATAACGGCAACAAAATATGCTTGAACGTAATATTCGAATACTCGGTTCGCTTGCTGTCAATCCGCTGTTCATCGCCGCCAATATCCCGGCAAATCGCACTCTCAATCGATGACTGCATTTTGTCCTTGGCCAGCTCGAAGCCGTCCTTCAATGGGATCTGATATGCTTCGGTGACGAATCCTGAAAGAAATTCCTGCCGGAACGGCTGGAGTTTTTCCAACCGCCACGGCTCCAAACCGTCCTGCAAATAACCCGGCAAGGACGTCGACGCTGGAACCAGAACGTCGTCGAACGCAACCCCGACATTGCCCGATGCGCGCGACCAACGAATGCGCCGTACCTGGCGCGGTTCCATCCTTTGCTTGCCATTGACCGTCACCGAAACCATTTCCGTGACGTAATACGCGTCGCCGCGCTGGCCGGTATACCACGTGCGGGTGCTGGAATCGTACGTCCAGTACGGCATGTACATGCCGCGCATCGCCTCCTCGCGCGTTGCGCGGCGAGTAAAATCATTCGGCGCGAACCACCGGGACGCCAGCCACTTCCGGTAGCGTTCAAGCGCTTCGTCCATGGTCACGACAAAAGGCAGGACCGCCTGAACATTCAGTTTGACGGTGAAATGATTCTGCATGGCTATCGGACTGCCGCAATACGGACAGGTGTCGGATGTGCGGTTGGGTGAAATGGTCGTCTCCGCACCGCAGTTGCCGCAATGCACCACTTCCGCCGCCGGGGTGTCCGGATCGTTTTCCTGCGCTTTTTCTTGGCCCTGAAGCGCTGCAAGAAAATCGTTCTCGCGCAGATAGTCATTCCTGTCGACGTCCAATGGAATGTCGTTTTCAGTGCCGCAATACGGGCACTTTAAATGCGTGGTGCCGGGCATGAATACCAACGGGCCGCCGCAATTGCGGCAGGGAAATTGCAACGCCCCCGATGGCAAGCCGGTGCTGTGCGAGTTGTTCATGACGCGCCTTTTTTTATCCCGGCAACGGCGGCGGAACGGTTTTGAAAGAACCCGGCAGATCGGGCGCTTCTCCGGCGGGCGTCCAGCCCGCCATGCCTTCCTTCCATACCAAGGTTGCCTTGTCGATCGCTCCCGAGGCGATTTTTTCGTTCATTGCATTCAAATCGAACGGACCGGTTTGCTTGCCGTCCACGCCGACATACCATGACGCGGCGTTCGGAAGCGGAGGCGGACCGCCGGCGGCGGCGGGAGAGGATGCCTGGTTGCCCGCCGACTGCATGGCGCCCGTCATGACGCCGCCCAAGTTGACCCCCGCGAGCATGCCGACCATATTGCCGGCTGCGCCGGGATTCTTGGCCGCGTCGCCAAGCGCGTTTGCCGCCTGGAACTGGGTGTATTTGTTCATGTCGCCCAAAACGCCCATTTGCGTCCGTTTGTCCAGCGCTTCTTCGACCGCGGGCGGAACGCTGATGTTTTCGATCAAAAATGTGGAGAGCGTAATGCCGTACTGGTCGAAATCCTTTTGCAGAATTCCCCGGAGCAAATCGCCCATTTCATTGTACTGCGCCGCCAAATCGAGGGCCGGGATCTTCGCCTCTCCCAGCGCGTCGGCGAAGCGGGCTGCGAGAAGGTTCCGCAGTTGTCCCGATACGTCTTCCGATACCAGCAGGGGATTGGTTCCCGCCATGACCTTGATGAATGTCCCGGGATCGCTGACGCGGAACGAATACGCTCCGTACGCCCTGAGACGAATCGGGCCGAATTCGGCGTCCCGCATCATGATGGGAGTCGCGGTTCCCCATTTTTGATCGGTGAACTGGCGGGTGTTGACGAAATACACGTCCGCCTTGAAAGGGGATTCGAACGCGTATTTCCAGCTTTTGAGCGTGGTGAGAATGGGAATGTTGTTGGTGGTGAGTTCGATGCGCCCGGGGCCGAACACATCGCCCAACTCGCCTTCGTGCAGAAATACAGCCGCTTGGCTTTCGCGAACGATGAGCTGCGCGCCGTTCTTGATTTCATTGTCGTTGCGCGGGAATTTCCATACCAGCGTATTCCGGGTTGAGTCGACCCATTCGATAACGTCAATGAATTGGCCGAACGCCTTGTTGCGAATTGCGTCAAAAATGCCCACTCTGTATCCTCCTCGTACGTTGCCCCACGTTCCCGAACCGCCCACAAGTATACCCAATCACCGATGGCGGCGGAAATGAATTATTGTTGTCCGCCGCAGGTTCCGCCCTTGTGTTCAGACGGAATTCGGTTATAATCGTCATGCCCGGGGCGGAGCTTTACGCCCGGGTGTTTTTATTGCGTATTCCTACTTGGTCTCAAGCGGAATCATAGATGAAGTATTCTGTGGCGAAATCGGTGCGTCAATCCAGTCCCCTCGTATTCGCCCATTCCATGCATGGCGAACGGGTTTTCGTTAAACAGAAACGCCGGTTCGGCAAAAATCCGCTCGGCCACGCCATACAACGTCTACTGTACCGCATAACCGGGAATACCCTTGTGCTCCCGCCGGAATGGCCGGGCGGCAATTCGGTCGAGTTTGAAACGGGGACGATCCGGCGGCTGGCCGAGATGGGCGTGAATGTTCCGGAGATCCTGCATCAGGATGACGAATACTTTGTGTTGGCCGATGCGGGCGAAACGTTGGAAGAATACCTGATTCACCACCAGGACGGGAAAACCACGATGGTGGACCAGGCGGTTCGGGCGCTGGCCCGGCTCCACGGAAAAGGAACCGCCCACGGCGGCGCCCAAATCAAGAACATCACCGTCAAGGACGGAGAAATTTATTTTATCGATTTCGAAACCGCCTTTCCGCCGCATCGGTTGCGGGAATTTCAGGTGCGGGACGTGTTTCTTTTCATACTGTCGCTGGAGCGTCATGGGCATAATCCGGATGTTCGGCGTATTTGCCGACTGTACGACGGCACGGCGTTCGGCCCCATGCTTTCGGACATCAGGCGATCGCTTCTCGGGATCCGGATCGTTTGCCTGCTGGACAACCGGCTTTTGCGACGCATAAGCATGCGTGACATTCGCAGCCTCATCGCGCTGGTCCGTAAAGCGCGGGAACTCGATTCACGCGGAGACGACAATGGATAATGCGCCTGAACGCACAATGATGCACGATTTGAAACGTTTTTCCGTCTATGTGAAGCCATACTGGTTCCGCGCCGTTCTCGCGGTTGGACTGTCCATGCCGGTCGGCGCGATGGACGCCGTGATAGCCGCGATTCTTCGGCCCTACACGGACGACGTCATGATCAAGTCGATGATGGAAGGGAAGGGGCTGGAAGTCTCCTACTTCCCCATCATCATCATCGTCGTCACTGTGGTGCAGAGCATGTTCAAGTATTTTTCCAATTACCTGAACAGTTGGGTCAGCCGGAAAATCAGCGACGATCTGAAGCTCTTGCTGTTTGGAAAGCTTCTGCGCGCCGATCCGGCCATGTTCGACCGGACGTCCTCCGGCGAGATTCTCCAGCGCTACGTCAACGACGCCGACACCTCCGGGTCCCAGGTGTTGAGTCACACCAGTTACGTCGTCAACCGCGTGTGCACATCGCTGTCCCTGATCGCCGTCATGTTCTGGAACTCGTGGCTCCTTGCGATTGTGGCCGTGGGAGCGCTGTCTATCGGGATTATTCCGCTTTCGCGCGTCAGGAAGCGCATGCGCACCTATATCAAGGATTCGCTTTCGGTCGGCATGCAAATCACCACCAATTACAATGAAGCCTATATCGGCAACCGGACCATCACCGCGTACAATTTGCAGGAACAGCAGCAGAACCGCCTGAAAACCGCGATACGAAAAACCTTTCACATCAGCATAAAAATGGTGCAGCGAGCCGGCTTCATGTCCGTCGCCATGCACTTTGCCGTCGCCGTCGGCATTGCCTCCATCCTGTGGCTCCAGGGATATCTTATCGTAAACAACATGCTCACGCCCGGCGCGTTCATTTCGTTCATGGTCTCCCTGATGCTCCTGTACAACCCGATGAAAAGCCTGTCGGGCAACATGAACAAAATTCAGGCCGGCCTGATGGCGATTCAGCGCGTTCTCGACCGCATCGACGAGGAACCGACCATAGTTAACCACCCCGAGCCGAAACTCCTCTCCGGCGTCAAGCAAGCCATCGTCTACGACAATGTCAGTTTTTCGTATGCGCCGGACAAGCCGGTGCTGCGGAACGTCAATTTGCGGATAGAAGCGGGACAGACGGTTGCGTTCGTCGGCAACTCCGGCGGAGGCAAATCGACCATGGCGAATTTACTGCCCCGTTTTTATGATGTCGACGATGGCAGAATAACCATTGACGGCATCGATATCCGCGATGTCGAACTGCATAATTTGCGGGAACAGATGGCGATTGTTTTTCAGGATAATTTCCTGTTCGCCGGCACCATCCGCGACAATATCGTCATCGGCAAGCCGGACGCGACCGGGGACGAGATGGATCGGGCGGTCAAGGCCGCCTGTCTCGACGAGTTCGTCGGAACGCTGGAACACGGCCTCGACACGGTGATTGGCGAACGCGGCACCACCCTTTCGGGCGGGCAAAAGCAGCGGGTGGCCATTGCCCGCGCGTTTTTGAAAAACGCGCCCATAGTCATTCTCGACGAAGCGACATCGGCTCTGGACAACAAATCGGAGAAGGTGGTTCAGCAGGCGATTGAAAACCTCATGCTGAACAAGACGGTGATCGTTATCGCCCACCGGCTGTCCACCATTATCAACGCGGATCGCATTGTCGTTATTCGCGATGGCGAGCTGGTCGAGTCGGGAACCCACGAAGAACTGATTGTCAGGCCGAATGGCGCGTATGCGTCGTTGTATCGCATGCAGGGAGTTTTAACGTCGTGAATGACGGTGCAGGGTGGAAGCAGTATAAAAAAAAAGGGCGAATACTAGGCGGTTCCTGATCTCGGAGCGATAAGTTTGATACATGTAGCGGCATTTAATTATAGATAAAAATAAATTAATGTTCGGTATTGTAATAACGTTATATAAATACTTGTGTTTTGCCGCACCATTATACGATGGTGCGGCGTTTTTTTTATTCTCAAGTGTTCGGAATTTGTTGTATTTAGGAGTGTAGTGTATTTGATTTTTCCGAATAAAGT
>DAIPJX010000090.1:0-8766 GCA_036770065.1 Planctomycetota bacterium | reverse complement strand
CCTCCATTCAATAGGTTGCATCAAATTGACTGATTTTTAGTCGTGTACTGTGGCGTTACAACACAAAACAATCGCTACTCGCAGTATCAAAACGCCATACAGGACAGGAGAAAAGCATGCAATTTCCCGACCGCGTCGAGTATAAACTCGGCGGCGACGAAGTGCCGCTCCCGCGAATGTTCAAGGCAAGGCAACTTTTCAACCGGAACCGGCTCGAATCAATCGAAAACGAAGTGCGGAAACAAATCGAAACGCTCAACCTCCCCGACCTGACCGGCAAACGAATCGCCCTCACCGCCGGAAGCCGGGGCGTCGCCAACCAAGCCCGAATCCTCAAGGCCGTCGCCGCCACCCTCATGAAAAAAGGCGCAAAACCGTTCATCGTCCCCGGCATGGGCTCGCACGCCGGAGCAACCGCCGAAGGACAACGCGACTTTATCGAAGGATACGGAATAACCGAAGAGTACGCCGGCGTCCCCATCCTCTCCTCAATGGACACAGTCCAAATCGGCAGGACAAAATCCGGATTCGACGTTTTCTGCGATAAAAACGCCGCCGAAGCGGACTTCATCCTGCCCGTCCACCGGGTCAAGGCACACACCGATTTCAAAGGTGAAATAGAATCCGGACCATGCAAAATGCTGGTCATCGGACTCGGAAAACACCGGGGCGCAACCAGCATCCACAACCTCGGATTCTCAGTGTTCGCAAACCTGATTCCCGAAGCGGCGCAAGTTTTCTTCGACACGGGGAAAGTGCTCGCAGCCATCGCAATCGTCGAAAACGCCTTCGACGAAACCATGCTCATCGAAGCCATCCCGACGGGAAAAATCATCGAACGGGAAAAAATCCTGCTCAAACAGGCAAAAGAATGCATGGCGAAATTCCATACCGACGCAATCGACGTCCTCATCGTCGAAGAAATCGGGAAAGACATATCCGGCGCCGGAATGGACTCGAACATCGTCGGACGACCCACCTCGGGAGAACCGGGATTCGCCGCCTGCCCAATCAAGCGAATCGCCGTACTCGGCGTGTCCGAACTGTCGCATGGCAACGGCACCGGATTCGGCTGCGCCGACTTGGCGACCGTCGACTTCATGAAACAACTCGACCTGGGCGCCACCTACATCAATTCCATCACCTCGCGCTGCGTCGAGGGATGCCGCATCCCGCTCGTCGCCAATAACGACAGAGACGCCGTCACAATCGGTATTTTCACCAGCATGATCCCCGATTTCACCAAAGTAAAAGTGGTGCAAATCGTCAATACGCTCCAATTGGGCGACATACTGATGTCGGAAGCCTACCTCCCGCTCATCAAAAACGACAAACGCTTCGAAATCCTGTCCGAGCCGACGCCAATGCAATTCGACGCCAATGGACGGCTCGCCCGCTTGCCACGAGAGCATTAGAGATTCCGTCTGAATTATCCGGAAGGCGGCTTGAGGAGTTTGTAAAAATCCAAACATACCACGCGCCACATGCACCCATGTGGCGCGTGCGGTTTTCATCCCAAAACCGACAAGGCAATCCAAATCAACATTTTTTCGCCCCATGCCCACGCATAACTCGCAGGGCAGGTCCAGCCTCACACCCCTTCCGCCAGACATATACGAAAACACACAACAACTCAATAACATTGAACATACAGCAATCAAAAACATACAAAACGTCGCACGCCATTGAATTTCATCACACTCCAACAATAATAAAGCAATCAAAAATCCGTAAAACCTCTGGACTTGAAATACAATATTCATATATAGTAATGATATAAAATAGACTACCAAATACACGAGAACGAGGCATCACAATACGAATTCGGCGATATTTACTCATTTTTTATTCGCAATATGGCAAAAATTCATTGGAATGAAATTTATCCGAAAACAGAATGGAATTTTCCGGTTTTGCATAAACCATATACGGAACACATAGCCAAACACCGAATAATGCAAAAAAGGTGTGGCCGCCGGAAACATTCGAACCGCCGGAGCTTCCCATTTGGAACCGGCCCCAAGCATTCTGGAGGAGAAGAACCATGGTCACCGAACCAACCCCACGAAACTCACTCAAAACACTCAAAATCAGAAACCGGAATCTGGTACTGACGTACATGCGAAAACACGAAGACGTGTCGGTTAACGAAATTTCGCAAGCCACCGGCCTCAGCAAAATGACCGTACACAAAATAATCGATTATTACATACACACGGGCATAATTATATTGACCGGCAAGGGAGAATCCACCGAAGAAGGCGGGAAAAAACCCAACCTCTTCGCATTCAACCCCAACTGCCGCTACATCTACGCCATAAGGATCGGCGACAAATTCCTCACCATAACCATGGCGAACCTGCGCGGAGAACTCATCGCCGAACGAAACCAAACCGTCCTCAACGGAACATCCTTCCAGGAAACCATGCAGCATATCAGAAACGATTTCGACCGAATCAACAAACTCCACGACCTCGATCCGAAAAACTGCCTCGCCGTCGTCGTCGGATGCAACGGCATCATCGACATCAAAAACGGCGTCTGCCTCGCGCAATACCAACACCCCGACTGGGGAGCGAACCTCCCCATACGGGACGCGCTGGCGAAGCTCTTCCCGCAAGAAATTCCAATCCACGTCGACAGCTGGTGGAGGCACATGGCTCTGGCGGAAATACAGGGAGACAACCGGAACACAAAAAGCAGGAAGCGATTCTTCCTCATCGGAAACTCGGACGACTACATATCCGGAGGACTCGTCTCCGAGGGAAAAGTCATGGCCGGATCCACCGGATTCGCCGGCGAAATAGGACACATGATCATTCACCCGGAATCGCACGAAAAATGCGTCTGCGGCGGAACCGGATGCCTGCAAACACTCGTCGCGCCAAGCAAAATGGAAAAAAAGGCGCGCGAACGGAAAAACGAATTCCCGGACTCCGCCATCTTCAGGAACGGGGGAGAAAAACCCACCCTCGCGGACATCGCAACCGCGGCGAATCAAGGCGACCCCCTCGCATGCGAACTGCTGAATCAGGCGGCCGACTTCTTCGCGCTGGCCATCAACAACATTGTGCAAATCTGCGACCCGGGACTCGTGGTGATCTTCGGCGACTACGCCAGGGCGGGAGACTTCTTCCTCGATCGGCTGCGCCAAAGAATCAACAGCCTGACCATGGTCGGAATCGATAAAAAAACCACAATCGAATACACCAACACCCTCGCCTACGGCATCGGAGTGATTGGCGCGGCCAACATGATGACGGATGCGCTCTTCACCGCGTCAAACTGATCCCGGCGGTTTTTTTGCTGGCATTTTTCGCACGCTCTTTTACTGTATATGCAACACCACCGTCCGTATATGGCGGTGGTGTTTTTCCGTATCGACCGTTGTTCTCCGAACGTTCCGGACGAAAAACACGACAGGAAAACTATGGAAGCGGAACGGCGCAGGCCGACCGCAATGTCGTATTGGCCCAAAAGCAATAAACCGGCATACACGCGACCGGTGGAGGAACGCATGGACGAAAAACGCCCGCGCATGCAAAAAAAGAAAAACGCCCCGCTGGAAAACTGGTCCATAAACGACGCGGCCGAACTCTACAGCGTCGACCGCTGGGGAAAAGACGTCTTCTGCCTCGGACCAAACGGCAACGCACTCATGTGCGCATGCAACAACGCCGTCGACCTCAAAGCGCTCGTCGACGAAATCCGCATGCGCGGACTCGAACTCCCCGTCCTCATCCGGTTCACCGACATTCTCCGGCACCGCTTCGGCATTATCCACCACGCATTCGCCCAAGCCATGAAAGAACACCAGTACCAGGGTTCCTTCCGGCCCGTCTATCCAATCAAGGTCAACCAGCACAGACATATCGTCGAAGACATCGTCAATCTCGGCGCCGAATACCACCACGGCCTGGAAGCCGGTTCGAAACCGGAACTCCTGATCGCAATCGCACACCATAAAGACCCGGAAGCGCTCATCGTCTGCAACGGGTTCAAGGACCACGAGTACATCGACACCGCGCTTCTCGGACAAAAGCTGGGACACAAAGTCGTTCTCGTCGTCGAAAAACTGAGCGAACTCACCATGATCCTCGACCGGGCAAAAGCCCTCAAGGTCGAACCAAACCTCGGCATCCGCATGAAACTGGCAAGCCGGGGACGGGGACAATGGGAATCGTCGTCCGGAGACAAATCGAAATTCGGCCTGCGCGCGCAGGAAATCCTCCAGGCCATGACCATCCTGCGCCGACGCCGAATGCTCAACCGCCTGCAATTGCTCCACGTCCATATCGGAAGCCAAATCACCGACATCCAGCGCTTCAAGGCGGCGGCGCGGGAAGTGTGCTGCTTTTTCCGGGAAATCACCCGGCACGGAGCATCCATACAGTATCTCGATTTCGGCGGCGGGCTGGCCGTCGATTACGACGGTTCAACCACCAACTTCCCCTCCTCGGCCAACTACGGACCGAAGGAATACGCCGCCGACATCATCGACGCGGTCTCGGCGGCATGCAACGAAACCAACATTCCGCACCCGAACATCGTCATCGAATCGGGACGGGCGCTGGTTGCGCACCACTCGCTCCTGGTCGTCGAGGCCATATCCTCCACCGATCAGGAAAACAACACGCCGCCGCCCCCAATGCCCAAAAAGCCCCACACCATCGTCAAAACAATGGAGGAAATAGTCGCGGGAATCTCGGCGAAAAATTACCAGGAAGCCTACCACGACGCCATACAGGCGCGGCAGGACTCGCTCGTCCTGTTCAACCACGGAACCCTCAGCATCGAAGAACGGGCCTGGGTCGAAACACGATTCCGCGACGCCTGCGAACGAATCGGACGCCTGGTGCGACGCTTCGATTACGTCCCCGACGATCTCGCCAACTTGCAGACAATGCTCGCAACCACATATTTCTGCAACTTTTCCGTCTTCCAGTCCATCCCCGACCATTGGGCCATCCGCCAACTGTTCCCGATCATGCCGCTCCACAGACTCAACGAGCGCCCGACCGTCAACGGCATCATCGCCGACATCACCTGCGACTCGGACGGAGTCATGGACCAGTTCGTCGATTTACGGGACGTTCGCCACACATTGCCGCTGCACCCACTGAAAAAAGGCGAACCGTATTATCTGGGCATTTTCCTCGTCGGAGCGTATCAGGAAATACTGGGCGATCTGCACAACCTGTTTGGCGACACCACCGTCGTCCACGTCTCCTCGTCGGAAAAAGGCTATGTCATCGACAAAACCATCGGCGGCGATACTGTAATGGAAGTCCTGAACTACGTCCAGTTTACCCGTGACGGCATCAACGCCCGCATGCGCGAACGAGTCGAAACCGCGCTCCAGAACGGCAATTTGACACTGGAGCAATCGGCTGTCCTCACACGACACTTTGAACGACTTCTTGATTCCGACACCTATCTCAGCATAGAATAAAAAACGGTTGGCAAGAAGTTCGATATATGGTAATATCCATCTATGCAGAGAGTTATACAAACAAAAAGGAACCCACATGAGGGGTGAACCCAAACGACAATTTCCTCACCCAAGCATTCGCCGACTGCCGTCGTACCTGCGGCTCCTGCGGCAACTCCGCATTGAAGGCGCGGAAAAAGTTTCGTGCACGCAAATAGCCCGGGAACTGGATTTGGATTCGACCCAAGTCAGGAAAGATCTTGCCCTGACCGGAATTACCGGAAGACCAAGAATCGGATACGAGTTGTCCCCGCTTATCGCCGCAATCGAGAGCTTCCTCGGCTGGAGCACGGTAACCGACGCGTTTCTGGTCGGTTCGGGCAGTTTGGGCAGGGCGCTTATCGGATACGAAAACTTTACCCACTTCGGCCTGAATATCGCGGCCGCCTTTGATGTCGACGACAGCAAGATCGGTACCAGCATGTTCGGCAGAACTGTGTACCATCTCAACAAAATGCCCGAACTCGCACAACAAAAAAACGTCACCATGGGCATCCTGACCGTGCCGGCCGCGGCGGCGCAAACAGCGGCCGACGTCATGGTGAAATCCGGCATCATGGGAATTTGGAATTTCGCCCCGATCAAATTGGATCTACCCGATCGTATTGCGGTAGAAAATGTGGAGTTAGTCAGCAGTCTTGCCGTTCTTTCGGTAAACATGGCGGGAAAACAGGCTTGACCGCAGCGCGTCCGGCACGCCGTCCCGCATCCAGGAGGACACATCCCAATGGCTATATCCCGCAAAAACACCGAACACGCCGTTCGAGGAGACGATCTGACCGACGAGTTGTTTGACAAGATATGCAAGTATATCTACGAAAAAGCCAGAATCAGCCTCGGCAAAAACAAAATGGAACTGGTGCGGGCGCGGTTCGGCAAAGTCATTCGCCAGCGACGAATGTCGGGCTTCAGGGAATATTTCAACTGGATGACGTCGGACACCACGGGAGAAGCGCTCCGCGAAGTGATGAACGCCATTTCAACCAATTTGACCTCGTTCTTCCGGGAGAACGACCATTTCATTTATCTCAGCCAGACGTTCTTTCCCGAAATGGCAAAAAAAGCGCGTTCCGGCGGGAAAATACGATTGCGCGGCTGGTCCGCCGGATGCTCCACCGGCGAAGAGGTCTATACCATGACCATGACCATCCACGAGTCGATCCCCCACCTCGAAGAGTGGGACGTCAAGCTTCTCGCCACCGACATCGACACCGAAGTCGTCGCGCACGGACAACGCGGGATATACAGCAAAGACAGGGTTCAGGGCATAGCGCCGGCCCTGGTCAAGAAATACTTCGATCCGATCACGGACGAAAAGGGAAAACCCGCCTACCAAACCAAGGAAGCGCTCCGCCGCATGGTCACCTTCCGCCACCTGAACCTGTTCAGCGAATGGCCGTTCCGCAACAAGTTCGATTTCATATTCTGCCGCAACGTGATGATTTACTTCGACCGGCCGACCCAGGAAGGGCTTATCAACAATTATTACAACAACCTGAACTACGGCGGACACCTCTTCATCGGCCACTCCGAAAGCCTGAACGGGATCAACCACAAGTTCGAATACGTCAAGCCGACGATTTATGTAAAAAAATAACCGGACGCAATCCGGAACCAATTCGACAACGCCGGTTTTTTCTATTGGTGCGGCGGCCAGCCCCGGATATAATCTTTCTTTACCCCCATGACGACGCAACGCGTCGTCATGACCTTTTACAGGATGAGCAATGAGCAAGTACATCTTCATCACCGGAGGAGTCGTCAGCTCTCTCGGAAAAGGGGTCGTTTCAGCCTCGCTCGGACTCCTGCTCCGGGGATGCGGACTGCGCGTCTCGTTCCTGAAGTTCGACCCGTACCTCAACCGGGACGCCGGGACCATGAACCCCTACCAGCACGGAGAAGTCTTCGTTACCGAAGACGGAGCCGAAACCGACCTTGATCTCGGGCACTACGAGAGATTCGCCGACGTCACCCTGGGACGAAGAAACAACGTCACCACAGGACAAATATACGGAACCGTGCTCGAACGCGAACGGCGCGGAGAATACGACGGCGACACCGTACAGGTCATCCCGCACGTCGTCGACGCAATCAAAAACGCAATCACAAGGGCGGCGGAAGGAAATGTCGACGTCATCCTCGTCGAACTCGGAGGAACCATCGGAGACATCGAGGGAATGCCGTTCATCGAGGCGATTCGGCAATTCATCCTCGAAAAAGGAAAGGACGACGCGGTCCTGCTCCACCTCGTCCTCCTGCCCGGGCTGGTCGCCACCGGAAACGAACTGAAAACGAAACCGGCCCAGCATTCGGTGCAAAAACTGCGCGAATGCGGACTGCACGCCGACTTCCTCCTCTGCCGCTCCGAAGAAAAAATGCCCCCGGAAGCGCGCGCAAAACTGGCGCTCCACACCAACGTCAAGTCCGAACGCGTCATCGACGTGCCCGACGTCAAGCTCATCTACCAAGTGCCGGACTGCCTCCATGAACAGGGCCTGGACAGAATGCTGTGCAAGCGGCTCGGACTCGCCTACAGCGAAATCGACATGACCCCGTGGCGGGCATTCGCCCAAAACGTCCAGTCCGAACGAACCGCGAAAATCGCCGCCGTCGGCAAATACGCCGGCATGGCCGACTGCTACAAATCGGTGGGAGAAGCGCTCCTCCACGCCGCCGCCGCCCACGGCGCGAAATTGCAACTCGACTGGATCGAAGCCGAAACGCTGGAACAGGAAAAACCGGAACAGTCCCTCGACGGCTACGACGGCGTCGTCGTGCCGGGAGGATTCGGACCGCGCGGAGCCCTCGGAAAAATGGCCGCAATCAAATGGGCGAGAGAAGGAAAAACGCCCTACCTGGGCCTTTGCTACGGACTTCAGTGCGCCGTCGTCGAATACGCGCGAAATGTCTGCGGATGCCAGGACGCGATCAGCGCCGAATGGGTGGAGGAAAACGACGCATTCATCCCCGACAACTGCTGGGTATCCCTCCTGGACAACCAGGGAAAAGCAACCCCGCGCGGCGGCACACTGCGCCTCGGATCGCAACCGTGCCACCTGACCCCGGGTTCGCTGGCACGCGCCGCATACGGTTCGGACGCTATCGAAGAACGCCATCGCCATCGCTACGAAGTCAACCCGGACAAAGTGCGGATACTGGAAAACAACGGCCTCCGCATTTCCGGACGCAATCCGGAAAACGGACTCGTGGAAATGATCGAACTCGGCGGCGATCAGTGGTTCGTCGCCACCCAGGCGCATCCCGAATTCAAAAGC
>DAIPJX010000291.1:0-2447 GCA_036770065.1 Planctomycetota bacterium | reverse complement strand
CAACTCGGGATACATATCCCGGGAAGGGGCGTGGGAGGAGGAAATTTTCGTTCGCGCTGGAACGTTTATTTATAACATATGGCGACTCTATTAGTTACAATATCGGTACTTGTTGAATAAAAATTCAGTCAATTATAAAAAAGTCCTCTTTTTTTCCCCTGTTCCTCCATCGCGTCGCCTGCGCCAACCCGAATTTCGCCAAAACAGGCGGCAAACATTGCCGGAAGAGCGGCAAATTCGGCGGAAAAACAGAAAACTATGGACCAACCCCGCGCCTTTTATTACAATCATCCGGTATACTTGGTGGAATGCCGGGTCCGCTGTGAGCGGACCTTTTTGTACCGTATGGTGAACTTGCCCCGGAGAGGAACTCGTCGTGTCGAAGAATGTCGCGGTTGTCGGCGTAACCGGCGTCGTCGGTCAGGAAATGATGAACTGTCTTGAAAAGCGGAACTTTCCCTTGGGAAACGTGAAGGCGCTCGCGTCGTCCCGCTCCGCCGGTAAAAAAATAACCTTCAAAGGCAAAGAGCTGACCATAGAAGAAACAACCGCCAAATCATTCGAAAACATCGATATCGCCTTGATGGCGGTGGAATCGGATCAGTCGAAGGAATTCAGCCCGTGGGCGGTCAAGGCGGGCGCGGTGGTGGTGGACAATTCGTCCGCCTACCGAATGGACCGGGAAGTGCCGCTGGTCGTGCCGGAAGTCAACCCGGAAGCCGCCGCCAACCGGCCCAAAGGAATCATCGCCAATCCCAACTGCTCCACCATCATCATGAACGTTCCGGTCTGGCCGCTGCACCAAAAAAACCCGGTCAAGCGCATCATCGTCTCCACCTATCAGGCGGCGTCCGGCGCCGGACGCCCGGCCATGGAAGAACTGGAAGCCACCACCAGGGCGTGGGCGGCGGGACAGCCGGTGGAACCGAAAGTGTTCCCCCACCAACTGGTCATGAACCTGTTCTCCCATAACGCCGGCATGACCGACAACGGCTACAACGGCGAAGAAATGAAAATGACCCTGGAAACACAGAAGATTTTCGGCGTGCCCGACATGGCGGTCGCCGCCACCTGCGTCCGGGTGCCGGTGCTGCGCGCGCACTGCGAGTCGATTGCGCTTGAATTCACCAACCCGATGTCTCCGGAAGAGGCGACGGCGATTTTGGCGAAAGCGCCGGGCGTTCGCGTTCTGGACGACCGCAAAGCCAACCGTTCGCCCCAGCCGCTCGACGCGGCGGGCAAGGACGAGATTCTGGTCGGCCGCATCCGCGAAGACATCAGCCTGCCCGGGCGCGGCCTGATGCTGTGGGTCGCAGGCGATCAAATTCTCAAGGGCGCGGCCTTGAACGCGGTCCAGGTCGCCGAACTGCTGTAGGAGCCCAAGACGAGCGCCAGCGCTCCGCCGGTATTTCCGCCCCTTGCCGCGATCGTGGCGAGGGGCGCTTTCATAACGGGAACGAGGAATGCCGTGACCGATCAACCACTCGCGCGCACAAACGCCACTATTCGCCTGTCCCCGTGCCGCAACCGGGACAAGGCGGACATTCTCGCCACCCGCCTCCCCGAAAAACCGAAGGGCGCGGAACTTTACCGGGTGCGCACGGCCGCCGCGGGAGCGGGCCTTTTGCGTTTTTTAAAAAATCGCGGACGGGACGCGCGCCTTTTGCTCTCCAACCAGTCCGAACCGGAACAGGCCCGGACCGAAGCCTGGTATGCCGCAGCCGACCAGCCCGCGCTTGTCGTCGCCGAACCGCTCCCCTTCCCTTCGGCCCGGAACGACGTGCGCAGGGCATTCTGCATGAATCTCCCGCCCGATCTGCGATCGATGCACGCGGACATCGCCCGAGTCGGAACCGACGGGCTGGACAGCGCTCTTGAGGTGTTCGCCTCCCGGTTGGATTACGACCATCGCCTCGCCGTTTTGCAACGCCGGTTCACCGACGGGACATTGGCGAAAAAAATCGCCGCGCTCGGCGACTGCGTCGCGTTTGTCGAAAACGACGGCTGCGCCCGCGTGTTTTTGGCCAAGCGCCTGTTCAACCGCGCCGTCGGCGTATGCGGCAATTGCGGCTGGTGCCTGGGCAAGCGGAGCGGTTTTTTGCCCGCGGAGAACGCAAAAACTGTTGGCAAGAAACAACATCCCCGGTAAAGTATAGATTCGAATTTTTCACGGGATGGAGGAAGTTGTCATGAAAATCGTTGTCGCTCCAAATGCATTCAAGGACAGCCTGACCGCCAGGGAAGCGAGCGAAGCAATCATTCGGGGCATTACAAAAGTCGTTCCTGACGCGGAGTGCGTCCATGTTCACGTAGCCGACGGCGGAGACGGACTGTTTCTCGTGTTCCAGAGCGTTTTCGGCGGCGAGACAGTCACGAAAACCGTCACCGGCCCGCTTGGCAAGGCGCAATCGGCCGATTTCCTGTTTATCCCCGAAACGAAAACCGCC
>DAIPJX010000089.1:0-8795 GCA_036770065.1 Planctomycetota bacterium | reverse complement strand
CCCCCAAACCCCCAAGCCAGCCTTCCGCTGGACCAGTTTTTTTTACTTTGTTTTCAGGTTCCATTCCAATTGTGAGAGAAAAGGGGATGTCAATGTTGTGGCCGGCAATTCTGGTGTCGCTCCGGACAGCGTCCGCATCCATGATCGTCACCTTCTTTCTTGGACTCATGGCCGCCAGATACGTCGCGGGCATGCGCCGCGAGCGCTTGAAAGCCGTCGTGGACGGCGTCCTCACCCTGCCGCTGGTTCTGCCGCCCACAGTAATCGGGTTTTTCCTGCTGTTCATCTTCGGCGCAAACCGCCCGGTGGGCAGATTTTTCCTCGACTATTTCAGTTACAAAATCGCCTTCTCCTGGAGCGCCACCGTGCTGGCCGCCGTCGTCGTTTCCTTCCCCCTCATGTACCGCGCCGCCCGGGGAGCGCTGGAACAGGTCCCGGACGAACTGACCAACGCTGCCCGAACCCTGGGCCTCCCGGAAGGACGAATCTTCTGGCGCATCTCCATGCCGGCCGCGCTGCCGGGCATCGCCGCCGGAGGCGTACTGGCATTCGCGCGCGGCATGGGCGAATTCGGCGCAACCGCCATGATAGCGGGCAACATCGCCGGAAAAACCCGAACCCTGCCCCTGGCCGTATACTCCGCCGTCGCCGGAGGAGACATGGACGAAGCCTACGCCATCGTCATGATCATTGTCGTCATTTCCTTCATAACCGTGGCGGGCATGAACCATTTCCTGGCCGTCGAGAAACGCCGCCGCCAGCGAGGAGCGCCGCATGGCCGTTGAAGCGAGAATAAACAAGCGCCTGGGAAAATCCTTCCATCTCAACGCGGATTTCCGTTGCGACGACGGCTGCCTCGGCATTCTGGGCGCATCCGGAAGCGGCAAAAGCATGCTCCTCAAATGCATCGCGGGCATCGAAACGCCCGACCACGGACGCATCGTCGTCAACGGCCGCGTCCTTTTCGACGACGCCATGGGCGTCAACGTCAAACCGCAACAACGAAGAGTCGGCTATTTGTTTCAGAACTATGCCCTGTTCCCCAACATGACCGTCGAAAAAAACATCGGCATCGGCGTCACCCGTCCCCAAACGGAAAAAGCCGCGCTGGTTCGCGAACTGCTGCATACGTTCCATCTGGACGGATTGGAGGATCGTTATCCGCCCCAGCTCTCCGGCGGACAACAGCAACGCGCAGCCCTTGCCCGCATGCTCGCCGCCAAGCCCGAGGTCATTCTCCTCGACGAACCCTTTTCCGCCCTCGACGCCCATCTCCGCGAACAAATGCAACTCCGGCTGCTCGAAATCCTCCGCGGCCATCGCGACGCCGTCATGGTGACCCACAACCGGGACGAAGCATTCAAACTCTGCACCGACGTGATGGTTCTGGACAATGGCGCGGTACTGGGAAGCGGAAAGACACGGGAACTGTTCGCCAATCCCGGCCACGTCACGATAGCCACGCTCACCGGCTGCAAAAACATATCGCGAATCGAACCGCTCTCCCCGACCGCCGTCCGGGCGATCGACTGGGGGTTGACGCTCCGCTCCGCCCTCGCCGTCCCTCCCGGCGCGTCGCATGTGGGCATCCGCGCCCATGATTTCGAACCGCTGCGCAATCCCGGCGGGGCAATGAACAATGTCGTGGAAATGCGAGTCCGCAGGCGCGCCGAGGATCTGTTCGAATGGAACGTCATTTTCACCAATGCCGCGCAGGCGGAAACCGCCGAGTCCGGAGAAATCTGGTGGAAATACAGCAAATACGCCCTTGATGAATTCCCGACCCATCTTCGCCTGCCGCCCGAAGCGCTGCTGTTTCTTCATGACGAATAACATATAAAACAATGGTTTCGCCGGAAGAAAACTTGCACATGAATATTTTTTAGGTATACTAAATCATTAGAAGATTTCCATATATAAAGCTGCGGCGCCATTGCCGTTCCCCTACCGCCGTATCATCTTTTTCCCACGGAGAACGCATGCACCACGACGACGCTTTTTTCCATCGCCTTCTCGATATCGTGGAACAGGACATCGTTCCGCAAACGTTGCGGGGCGTGAAGATGGGCGCGAAAGTTTTCGGCGCGGCCATCGCACAACGGGACGATGCCAGGCTGGTGGTCGCCTCAACCAACCACGAAGCGTCCTCCCCCCTGTGGCACGGAGAAATCTACGCCATCAAGGAATTCTACGAACTGCAAAACCATCCCCGGCCCAACGATTGCCTCATGCTCGCCACCCACCAGCCCTGTTGCATGTGCGCCTCGGCCATCGCCTGGGCGGGCATTCCCGAAGTGTGGTACCTGTTCGGCTACGAACAAACCGGAGCCGATTTCAACATACCCCATGATCAGAAAATGATCCGCGACATATTCGGCGCAACCGAACCCAATCCCGACAACTCGTATTACACAATGCGTTCACTGATGGGGCTGCTGCCGCAGTTGGCCGACCCGGAACGCGCACAAAAACGCTACGAATCGATACGGACGCGGTACGCCGAACTGTCGGACATCTACCAGAGCGGCGACAAGGTCATGGCTCTGAGTTGAAAAACCGGGCGTCGCCCGTCCGGACGGCAATTCGTGATCGCAATTCCGGGACAAGGAGCCTAATCATGCCCATTTTCACCGTTAACGGTAAACAGGTCGAAAGTTCCTCGAGCAAAAAACTGCTGCATTTCCTGCGCGACGATCTCGGTATCACCTCGGCCAAGGACGGATGCATGCAGGGCGCGTGCGGCGCGTGCATGGTGTTGATCGACGGCAAGGCCACCCGTGCCTGCCTCCCGGACCTGAGCAAGCTGGAAGGAAAAGCGGTGCTGACCGTCGAGGGCCTGTCGCCGCGCGAAAAGGACGTGTACGCCTTTGCCTTCGCCGAGGCGGGAGCGGTTCAGTGCGGCTTCTGCATTCCCGGCATGGTCATCAGCGCCAAAGGGCTTCTGGACGTCACCCCCGACCCGGACCGCGCCGCCATTAAAAAAGCCCTGCGCGGCAACATTTGCCGCTGCACCGGCTATGTCAAAATCGAGGACGCCATCCTCACCGCCGCCAAGCTGCTGCGCGAAAACGCCCCCCTGCCGAACCGCAACTTCACGGGCGTTCTGGGCGAAGACTTCCACCGCGTCGACGCAACCGGAAAAGTCCTCGCCACCGGCAAATACACCGACGACCTGACCTTCCCCGGAATGCTTCACGCCTCCGCCATACGGTCGAAATTCCCCCGGGCGAAAATAGTGAAAATCGACGCATCCGAAGCGCTCAAGGATCCCGCCTGTGTGGCGGTGCTGACCGCCGCCGACGTGCCGGGCGCGCTGAAAATCGGGCACCTGAAGAAGGATTGGGACGTCATGATCCGCGTCGGCGACAACACGCGCTACGTCGGCGACGCCATCGCGCTGGTCGTCGCCACCGGGTACGAGGAACTCGACCGGCTGAAAGCGCTGGTCGCAATCGAATACGAGGAGCTGGAAGCTCTCGTCAATCCGAAGGCGGCAATGGCCGACGGCGCTCCCCGGCTTCATAACGTCGAAAAAAACATCCTGAGCCACGAGCATCTGAAACGCGGCAATGCCGACGCCGCCATCGCCGCCTCCGCCTACGTCGTAACCCGGCACTACAGCGTTCCCTTCACCGAACACGCCTGTATGGAACCGGAGTGCGCGATTGCGCTGCCCGAAGGCGACAACGGCGTGCGCCTGTTTACCGGCGGCCAAAGCATCTACGATGAACAACGCGAAATTTCAGAAATGCTGGCTGTGGAACCGGCGAAGGTCCACGTCACCTCCATGCTTGTCGGCGGCGGTTTCGGCGGCAAGGAGGATATGAGCGTCCAGCACCACGCCGCCCTTGCCGCATGGGTCCTGAAGCGTCCGGTCAAAGTGAAATTCTCGCGTCAGGAAAGCATCATGATCCATCCCAAGCGCCACGCCATGGAGATGGATTTCACCACCGCCTGCGACGAAAACGGCATGCTCACCGGCATGAAGGCGGTCATTGTCTCCGACACCGGAGCCTATGCATCGCTCGGCGGTCCGGTCCTGCAACGCGCCTGCACCCATGCCGCCGGTCCCTACAACTACCAGAACATCGATATTGAAGGCATGGCGGTCTACACCAACAACCCGCCCGCCGGGGCGTTCCGGGGCTTCGGCGTCACCCAGTCCGCCTTCGCCACCGAAATGAACCTCAATCTTCTCGCCGAAAAAGTCGGCATCTCGCCGTGGAAAATCCGCTATCAAAACGCTATCCGCCCCGGGCAGATCTTGCCCAACGGCCAAATCGCCGACAATACCACCGCTCTCGCCAACTGTCTCGATGCGGTGAAGGAAATATACGAAAACGCCCCCTGCGCCGGCATTGCGAGTTCGTTCAAGAACGCCGGACTGGGCGTGGGCGTTCCCGACGCCAGCCGCTGCATTGTCTCGGTGGAACAGGGCAAAGTGCATATCCGCACCAGCGCCGCCTGCATAGGACAAGGCATGGCGACGATCACCACCCAATTCGTGTGCGAAACGCTGGGCATCAGCCCGGACATGGTCGTCGCCGAAGTTCCCGACACTGTCCGCACCCCCGACGCCGGCACGACCACCGCTTCGCGCCAAACCGTTCTCACCGGCGAGTCGACGCGGCGCGCCACCCTGCTGCTCAAAAAAGAATTGGACGCTGGAAAAACGCTGGCCGACCTGGAGGGTCGGGAATTCTACGGCGAATTTCTGCCCGCGACCGATCCAATGGGCAGCGACAAACCGAATCCGGTCAGCCATGTCTCCTACGGCTATGCGGCGCAGGTGGTCATTCTGGACGGACAGGGCAAGGTGGAGCGGGTCGTCGCGGCCTACGATATAGGCCGCGTGGTCAATCCCAAATCCGCCTGCGGTCAAATCGAGGGCGGCGTGGCGATGGGGCTGGGCTATGCGCTCACCGAAGATTATCCACTGGACAAATGCGTTCCGTTGGCGAAATACGGCACCCTCGGCCTGCTCCGCGCCGATCAGACGCCGCCCATCGAGGTGGTGCTGGTCAAGGCAAAGATCGACGGCGAATACGCCTACGGCGCCAAAGGCGTGGGCGAACTCGCCACCATTCCCACCGCTCCGGCGACTGCGGCGGCATACTATCGCTTCGACGGCGAGTTCCGGACCAAATTGCCGTTGGACAATACCTTTTATCGCAAGGAGAAGAAATCATGACCTTGCTTGTCAAAAACGCCCGGGTCGTCGCCGATTCGCACATTACCGTAGGGGATGTGCTGATAGACGGCGAGACGATCGACCGGATCGGACAGGACATCCCGGCGGAAGGATGCGAGATCATCGACGCGGGCGGAAAATATCTGCTGCCCGGCGGCGTGGACGTCCATACCCATTTCGATCTGGATCTGGGGACGGTTCGCGCCAACGACGATTTTTACACCGGCAGCGTCGCCGCCGCCTGCGGCGGAACGACAACCATCGTCGATCACATGGCGTTCGGTCCCAAAGGCTGTCGCCTTGGTCATCAGGTCGCGGTATATCACGGCCTCGCCCATGACGCGGTGATCGACTACTCGTTCCACGGCGTGATCCAGCACGTGGACGATCTGGTGATTGCCGATATGGAGGCATTGATCGGCGAAGGCGTCACCAGCTATAAAATCTATATGACCTACGCCAACCGGCTGGAAGACCCCGGCGTTCTCCGTGTTCTTGAACGGGCGCGGGAACTGGGCCTGATCGTGTGCGTCCACTGCGAAAACGACGCCATCATCCGGTTTCGCACCCGGCGCCTTCTGGAGAAAGGGCATGCTGCGCCGCGATTCCATCCGCGCAGTCGCCCCGACTACTGCGAGGCCGAGTCGGTGTACCGTCTGCTGCGCCTGGCGCAGGCGGCGGGCGACGCGCCCCTGTACATAGTGCACCTGTCCACCGCCATGGGACTCGCGGCAATCCGCGACGCGCGCGGCAACGGGCAAAAAAACGTCTTCGCCGAAACCTGCCCCCAGTACCTTTTTCTGGACGAAAGCCGCTATGACGACGACGCGGAAGGCTTGAAATACATCATGGCTCCGCCGCTCCGCACCAAGAGGGACAACGCGGAATTGTGGAACGGACTCCGCGACGGCGTTATCAACACAGTGGCGACCGACCACTGCCCCTTCACGTTCGCCGAACAAAAACAAATGGGAGGTGGCGACTTCAGCCGCACCCCGAGCGGCATTCCCGGGGTGGAGGCGAGGCTGGCGCTCATGTTTTCCGAAGGATTTATGAAAGAGCGCATGTCGCTCCCCGACATGGTCGGGCTTTGCTGCGTCGCCCCGGCCAAAATATTCGGGCTCTATCCCCGGAAAGGCGTTCTCGCGCCGGGAAGCGACGCCGACATGGTTCTGTTCGATCCGGACGCGGAATGGACGCTCAGCCACTCCCGCCTGCATGAACGGGTCGACTATACGCCGTACGAAGGAATGCGGCTGCGGGGAGCGCCGGTCTTGACCATTTCGCGGGGAGAGATTGTCGCGCGCGACGGCAACTTCACCGGCACGGCGGGACGCGGCCGCTTCCTTCACTGTGGACTGCCGGAAGTGATTGCATCGACCGCGGATTGAGTTATTGCAAACCGCTCAACCGTTTCAATGCGGCGAGAGCGATGGCGACTTCATCTTCATTGTTGAAATGGGAAAAGGAGAAGCGCACCGCTCCCTGCCGTTCGGTGCCGAACCGTTTGTGGAGAAGAGGGGCGCAGTGAGCGCCCGCCCGAACCGCGATGCCGTATGAAGACTCGAGTTCCGCCGCCACTTCGGCCGAGTCGGCGCGCCCGAGATTCAGCGACACGATCGGCATTCTGGGAGCATCCTGATAATCGCCGTAGAGGATTGCGCCGTCGATTTTCCGCACACCGCTCGCAAACATTCGCGCAAGGGCGGACGCTTGTTCAAGAAGAGCGCCGGGACCTTTTTCCATGACATAGTCCAGGCCCGCCGACAGCGCCGCGATACCGTGGGAATTGGGCGTGCCCGCCTCAAGCAGGTCGGGCATAATCGCCGGTTGTTCAGGCTCGAAGGTGCGGCTGCCGCTGCCGCCGACGATGAGGGGACGGGGGGAAAAGCGCTTGCCGGCGCATATGCCGCCGATTCCCTGAAGTCCATACAGGGATTTGTGGCCGGTAAAGCACAGGGCGTCGATGCACGATTGTTCCATATCGATATCGAGAAGCCCCGCCGTCTGGGCGGCGTCGACGATGAACAGCATATCGCGCTCGCGGCACAGGCGGCCAATGGCGGCAATGGGCGCGACGTTGCCGGTAAGGTTGGAGGCATGGCCGACGACCACCGCCCGGGTGTCGGCGCGGCACTGCGCGGCGATATCCTCCGGGCCGAAACGTCCGGAGGCATCGACAGGCGCTATGCTGAAATTTCCTCTCCGGTATAATGGACGCAGCACCGAATTGTGTTCCGCCTCGGTGGCGACGACATGGCCGTCGACGGACGACAGGGCGATGTTCAGCGCCTCGGTCACGTTCTTGGTGAAAGCGACCCGTTCCGGCGAAGAACAGCCGAAGAACGCGGCGACTTTCTCCCGCGTCCGCTCGATGCAGCGGGCGGCGGCCAGCGCGAAGGCATGCGATCCGCGCGAAGGGTTGCCGAATTCGCCGATGGCGCGCAGCACGGCGCGGGCAACGGCGGGCGGTTTGGGATAGGTGGTGGCGGCGTTATCGAAATACATCGCGCGTCCCTTTCGAAACGACAGGCAAAACATGGAAGCGGAAACAGGCAAGCACCTCATCCCGTTGAAAGACTGTCCGACCGGCGGCTGCGGGGCCAAGCTCGATCCCGCCGACCTCGCCGCGTGTCTCGCGGGATTGCCCGCTTTTCACGGACCCGATCTGTTGGCCGGATTCGGCCATTCCGAGGATGCCGCCGTATACCGCCTCGGCGCGGACAGCGCCATCGTCTCCACCGTCGATTTTTTCCCGCCCATGGTGGAGGATCCGCGTTCCTTTGGCCGCATCGCCGCCGCGAACGCCGTATCGGATATTTACGCCATGGGCGGCACAGTGCTGTTTGCCCTTAATCTCGTCTGTTTTCCGGAGAAAATGGATAAGGCCATTTTACGGGAAATACTGGCGGGCGGCGCGGAAAAAATCGCCGAAGCGGGAGCAGCCGTCGCCGGCGGGCACTCCATCTACGACTCGGGACTCAAATACGGTCTGGCCGTCACCGGCAGGGTTCATCCGGATCGATTCTACCGCAACAACGCCTGCCGGGACGGCGACTGCCTTATCCTGACCAAGGCGTTGGGCGCGGGACTGGTGTTGTCGGCGGCCCGGGCGGAACTGGCGAAACCGGATGAAGTCCGTACCGTCGTCCTTTCCATGGAACGGCTGAACCGGGACGCGGCCGAAAAACTCGACGCCTTTCCCGTCAGCGCGGTCACCGATGTCACCGGCTTCGGCCTCGCGGTTCACGCACTGGAAATGGCGGGCGACGACCTGACCCTGACGTTCGATTTCGACTCTCTGCCTCTTCTGTCGGGAGCGATGGAACACGCGGCAAACTATCTCGCCACCGCCGCCGGACAACGAAACCGCAACCATGCGGGGGCGGCCGTCGACGTTTCCCGCGCGTCTCCCGCCGCGCAGGAAATTCTTTTCGATCCCCAGACGTCGGGCGGCCTGCTGATCGGCGTTCCCGCGTCGCACGCGGAAGCGTTGTGCGACGCTATTCGACAAAACGATCCCGTCGCCGCAATCGTCGGGCGGGTTTCGGCAAAAGAACGCGACGGATATTCGGTGATCGTCGTTTGACCCGCAAAAAAGGAG
>DAIPJX010000290.1:0-2455 GCA_036770065.1 Planctomycetota bacterium | reverse complement strand
GCGCGGAAAAAAGCGTCGCCAGCCGCGAGGAGCGCCTCCATCTCGCGAGCCGACCCGCGCGCCCGAAGCGAAACGTCCAGATAACTGCGAGCCGCGGCGGCGGTCAGGGACAACGCCTCCAGATGGTTGCCCTGAATTTCCCGAATCTCCGCCAACGCCTCGTAATTGCCCGCCATGGCGTAGAGTATTTCGCCCGGATCGCCCCGATAACTGTCAAGCGCCGCGCGATAGGCGGCATTGCTTGCCGTCAAACGGCGGAAGCGCTCTTCACGGGGCGCGTCGTGCGCGCTGACGTTCCAGGCTCCGCCCAAGCGAAGCAGCACGTCGCGAACCTGTGACTCATCCACCAGGCCGCCGGGAAGGAGTTCGTTGCCGGGCGGAAACGGGGGAAAGCCTATATTGCCGCGAACTCCCTGCTGGGAAAGATCGTACGGCCACGCCTCTTCCAAAAGCAAACGGTTGCGCCACAGCACCTGCTCGGGAGTCAACAGTTCGGGATCGATCGAAAGCACATACGACAAATATCGGTTGCGCCCGCCGTCCGGAAAATATTCGGGAACATAAAAATCGGCTCGTCTGAGCATGGTGTTGAGAGACCGCAAAAAGCGGGCAATATAGGTGTCGCTCAACCGTCTGCCGCTGGCGGCGTATTCCGCTATTTCCGTTCCTTCGCCGGGAAGCGTTTCCCACACGCGCAGGAGCGGGTTCGGTTCGGTTCGGTTGGCGGGATTGCCGAGTCGGACGGCAATGCGCCGCCAATCCGCGTCCGTCGGCGTAAACCACAACGGCAACGGATGCGCATATCCGCCCAAAACCAGCAATTGGGCCTTGTCCAAATCATCCTCGGCCATCGCAACCGTCGCCAAACCAAGCCGGGCGGCAAGCACCAAATCCGGACGCGACAGCGGATCAAGCATGCGTTCGAACCGGGCTTCCGTTTCCTCCTTCAGCCCAAGGCTCCAGCTTTCCCACGCCGCCCTCACCGCCGCCATGTCGCTCTGTTCGGAGTCGGGATGAAGTTCGGCCACGCGGTCGAAATATTCGAGCGCAAGCGAATGGTAGTTCCTGCTCTCCTCATACGGCGTCACCAACCCGCCGCCGGCCATCGACAAAAGCGTCCCGCCAACCACGTTTCCCAAAGCGGAACCGACGGGAACGGCCAATTCGGGCTTGCCGAACAGGTTGCCGATCGCCCGGGGCAACGCAAGCGTACGTCGGGGCAATGCCTGGCCGGAAAAATCCTCGAGCCAGCCACGGACCATGCGGCCCATCATGCTGACGGAATCTATGCCCGTGCGCACCGATTCGGGCACAAGGCCCGCCAGGCGGGAATACGCGTCGGCCAGCCCAAGCACGGCGATATCGCGCTGTTCGCGCGTGGCCGACGGGGTTGCCGCCAAATCGTTGTAATACTCCACCGCCGCCAGATAGGCCCGTTCGGCCGCCGCCGGATCGACGCGATGATACAACGCTCCCTCGTCCATGTTGATTTTCGCCAGGCGCTCAACAACATAGGCGTGGCGGCGCCCGGCGGAAACAGCCCCAAGATACCGCAAATACCAGGACTTCGCCCGTTCCTGCATGCCAAGTTCGTCATACGCGCGGGCGAGAAGAAAATCCACGTCCCGGTATTCGTCCGGACCGAGTTCAAACGCACGGCGCCGGGGAGTCTCGCCGATCGGCTCGTCCACCACCGCCTTGCGCAAATCCTCCCGGCGGCGGCTGTCCACCATGCTTTGAATCTCTTCAAGAATGGGACGCGCGATATCGGCCTGACCCAGATACACGTCCGCTTCCGCCAAACGGAAACGGATGTATTCCAGACGGCGGGCGCGGCTGGCGGCAATTTCTTCGTCGTACGTTTCGAAGAAAATACGGGCCGCCTCCTCGAGAGTGCCGCCATCCGGCTCGGGAAGCGGTTGATTGCCAAGGAAGTTGGCGTTGACATACGTCATGAGCCTGACCGGATCGTCTTCGCGATTCTCCCAAAGCACCGCATCGGAATAGGCGATTTGCGAATCAACGTAGTACTTGCGAGCCATGGCCGGATTGTATTCGGCAAGCAGGCGGTTGGCTTCTCCAAGCAAAAGGTGGGGATTGATGAACTGCGGGTATTTCGACAGATCGGGACGATAAAAAACAAACAAGTTCAACAGCGCGTTTCGCGCCGCCAACGCTTCGTCGGACGGCGTGGAGGAAAGAAGCGGCAAATCGGGATTAAGCACCCGGTACAAACGATCCAGGCCATCGGCATACAACGTTTCCGCCGGTAAAATCGTCCCGGTCTCCGACTCCGGATAGACCCGGTACGCGTACGCCGCAAGGCAAAACGCAATGCCCAAAAACAAAAGTGGATGCCACCGGCCCAACCACCCAAGCGCCCGATGAAAAATGCCCGGACCGACCGCCCCCGCCGCTTCCTCCGCCGTCACGCCGGTTACGGGCGGAGCGGCCC
>DAIPJX010000088.1:0-8847 GCA_036770065.1 Planctomycetota bacterium | reverse complement strand
ATATTTCGCCCGGCGGCGGACGTTCGTCACGGTTCTGTTTTTGAGTTTTTTTGCCGCGTCGGCTTCGTCAAACGGAAGACGCACCGCGCCGATGCGCCGCGCGCCCCGCAGTTTTCTTCCGACCAGCGCATTCCGCAGTGCGGCAACAACCGTTTCCACTTCCGGGAGTTCAGGCATCGCGCTCCATTGCGTAAAAATTACAAACATTCGAAAGAACAAAGGCGGAAACGGGAAATTGTATGCAAACACCCATGGCATGTCCATGAAGATGGTTCGGCGCAACATCACGGAGGAGGTTTTGATGAAATCAACCCTTATTTATGCGTTTCTCCTGGCCTCCGCCCTGTGCATCTCCGCATGGATGGGAATAGCCGACGCAAAAGCGGCGGCGCAACAAACCCGCCGCGCAAACATATCCGCGCTTCGGACGCCGAACGAATCGCCTTCGGGCACAACGCTAAAAAAAGCGGTCGAACAACAACGCGCCCATCAAACCACCCGTTCGCGCATTCCGCTCACCCGCCCCATGGCCTCTTCCGCCCAGCGGACAATCAACCCGGCGCCCCCCGCTTCAACAAAAGAACAGGAATAGAACGGGAGACAACATATTTCGTTAAAATTTACGGAATGGGTTGATTTTCGGTATCCTCCTTACCCCCTCCACGTCAACGTCTTTATGCAACACCGGGACAACCGGAATATTTCCACATCCTTTTCCTGAAAATTTCATTGAAATTTTTATCAGTCCACCTATACAATGCGGTTGGGCAATACGCAGCAATGCACGTTTTGCCTACTTGGCCGCATCACGAATGGGGATATCAAAATAAACCATTGCGTTTATTTTGATAAAAGGAGAGAAACATGAAAAAGCTATGTTTGGGAGCAATGGCGGCGGCATTGTTTGGCGCGTCCGCGTTTGCGGTCGATTATTGCCCGCCTCAGGAAAAATGGATGGACGTTGTCGAGACGGTCCAGGTGCAGGTTCCGGTAACGGAATATATTGACGAGCCGTGCGAAGTCCAGGTGACGCGCATGGAAACGGACATGCAGGAAGTGGCCTGCACCGTGCCGGAATGGACGTATGAAACAAAACAGATATACGAAATGGTTCCGGTCATTACCTGCGAAGAATACACCGTCGACGCCTACCGCACCGAAATGCGCACAGAAACGCGCATGAGAAAAGTGAAACGCTATATATACGAAGAACAGGAAAAAGTCATTACCAAAAGAGTGTGCGAGAATGTGTGCGACCCGGTTACCGGCCAGATGACGAATGTCTACCGCGACGAGTGCGAGACGATCATGGTTCCCGTCCGCCGCAAGGTGATTGTTGAAGAACCGTACGAATGCAAGGTTCCGGTCAAGGTGCGCGTGCCGGTCACAAAAACCCGCAAAATCAAGACCATGGTTCAGCAGGTTCGGGAAGTTCGGGTCCCAAAATGCGTTCAGGTTCCCTCCACCAAGCTGGTGAAGGTCACGCGTCCGGTGGTCGAGACGCAAACAGTGATGCGCAAGCGCGCGGTGCGCATGACCAAGACGGTTGAAAAACAGGTGACCCGCCGTGTTCGCGTTCCGGTGGAGCCGTGCCCGGCTCCGTTTTGTTTCTGAGGCGAGAGCGGCATATAATACGCAACGGCACGGGCGCGCTGGCGACGGCGCGTCCTTTTTATATTTTTTCTTCCACAAAATTCGTATAATTGTCGATAAAATACGTACAAGCCCTTCCGCCCGCTCCGGGCGGAATGCGGAATTCCATGGAGGAATCGCCCCATGCAGCATGGGAAAAGAATACGCGTATACGCGACGCTCGCCGTTGCCGCGGCGGCAATGGGCGGATGCCTGTCGACCAATTATGCTCCGCAATGGACGCCGGTGGAACAGACCGCGCCGGGCGGCGACGTCACACTGTACCGGGATGTTTCGTTTTCCGATATTCCGATTCCCGCGGAATTCGCCCTGATTGACGACGAATCCTATTCGTTCCAGGGAGCGAAATTCCGCACAGGCGTGTTCCGGTATGCCGGATCGGTCGATTGGAGCGAGGCGCTGGATTATTTCCGGACCGCGATACCGGCCAACGGCTGGATATTGGAAAAAACGGATCGGGGCATTGCCGACCGCGCCTTCACCTTTTCCAAGGGTCCGGAGCGGCTCATTATCGTCGTTCGCCAAGTCCGGAACGGAACGCAGCTCGAACTGCAACTCGATAATATCGCGCAAAACGATCTGTTGCTGAAAGGCAAACTTAAAAACGAGTAACGCCCAACAGCGTCCATACCGCTTCGCCCAAAACAGCCAGCGCATTCCCCTCCGGCAACGAACCGACCCGGACATGAGCCGCGCCCGGGAAATGGCTCCGCCACGGTTCGCCGTCCAGCCGCGACGGCAAATCGCTTTTATTCACGACCACAAGAACCGGCGCGGACGCGTTGTCCCGAACCGCGCGCGCGGCTTCGTCCGTAGCCTTGTCCCAGGGCCGGGAACCGTCGCAGACGAAGAAAATCGCCTCTGCCCGACGCAACCGTTCGACTGCCTTGTCCCATGCCGCTTTTTCGAGCGCGTCCTGTTCACAGCGGAACCCCGGCATATCGCCCAAGAGCACGGCAAGCCCGCCGCAATCAACCAGTTCGTCCACCACATCCAGCGTCGCGCCCGCTTCCTCATGCACAAACGCCCGCGCGTACCCCGCCAAATGGTTCAGCAAACTGCTTTTCCCCGCATTCGGCGGCCCGGCGACAAGAATGCGGTGCGTTCGAAGTATGGCTTCGGGCATAACGACCGATTCGCCGCGCCGCTGTTTTTCACGAACAGCCAAAACCGCCCCGGCTTGCATCGTGGTGATGGTCCCGGCGAGAACTGGATCGAACAGCGGGTCGCAACGCACCGCGTCGGCTTCGGCCATAGGGGAAAATCCCGACGCTTCCAGAAAGCCGACAACAGCGTTCCTGACTGTTTTCCCGCCGTGCAGCATGATGGAACGGCTGTTGTCTTCCGGCTTGGCCAGCATGATTTCGTCAAGCGTCTCGCCTGAAGGGGAATGCAGCCAGCCATAGCGCAACGCGCCTTTTCGGAGCGGCGCGACGACGGCGGAAGCGCCGTTTTTATAACAGAGCCGCGCGTCGATTCGTTCGGCAAGCATCGCTTCATCCGCAAACACCGAAATCAGGGAGAGAGCGCCCTGCCTCGCCGAACTCGCAAGAATATACCGTCCGCCCGAATCACCCACGCCCGTTCCACCTAGAGAAGGATTATACATGTGCCGGTCCGCTCGCGTTATCCCGCCCTGCGCGGACGAATGCAAGGCACTCGGTCGAACATTGACGCCAAAGGACGCCGGGGTGAATGCTGGAGGTGTCGGAGGAACCGGTCAAACTCATTACTCGCTTAAGATCCGTTGCCGTATGCTCAAGAAAATCGCGAACGCCCTCACTGCCACCCGCTGCGAGAGCAACCATGATCATTCTTCCGATACCGACGCCGTTGGCGCCAAGCGCAAGAGCCTTAAATACATCCGTACCGCCGGCAATGCCTCCGTCCACGAATATCGGTATACGCTTCTTTACCGCACAAGCAATTCGAGGAAGAATGCGAGTCGGCGGTACGGCATAATCCAGGACCGTTCCGCCCTGATGCGAAACCATTATTCCCGCCGCGCCGGCTTCCATCGCCTTGGCGGCATCCTGTTCACTGAGGACGCCTTTGAGTATAAACGGAAGGTTTGTCGAAGCGGCGTATCGCTTTATGTCATCCATAGACTTCGGCCCCATTGGCGCCGGCATAAATCCGTTTTTCATGCCAAACGCAAACGAGACATCCATGCCTATGGCAAGAGAGCCGCATTTTTCCGCGTGTGCGATTTTTTTCAACACAAGCTCGTCGTCAAGGTACGGCTTGACGATTTTTATTGTTTTTACGCCGGTATCGACGATCCGCTCCAACTCATCCTCCGAACCGACCCCTACCCACATCGGAACCCCGGCCGCGGCCGCGCCTTTAGCCGTTTCCTCCATTCCGTTTGTTCTGATTGCATCAAGGTTCGAAAGCGCCGCGACCATAACGGGCGAAGAAAACACATGTCCGTAAAATGCCGTGCGAGGCGTGGCGCGTACAGCATCAATAACGCGCATTTCAAGGTGTATAGAATCAAGAAATGCACGATTGATACGTTGTGAACAGCCCGGGGCATTTGTTGCGCCGGTAAACCCCAAATTGCTCTTAGACAGGATTGTCGTTCCTTTTTCCAGAAGGTTTTTGTCCATTTTCAACCTTTTCGGGTTATTTTTTGGCTCAACCGGTTTCCTCGGGGATGCGCGCGCCGGAAATCAAGTTACATAATCCCTTGCGCCAGGTATTTTCCGGATCAGGCGTACAACGCACACGCTCAGGACATACACCGCCAATGCGACCACAAGGGGTGAAATACCGCGAGAAAGAATGGCGGGCGTGAATCCCTTGTCGCGAAGGTAGATGAGAAAAAAATCGTGCACGAGGTAAACCCCGAAGGAATACTCTGACATCGCAACAAAAAACCGGCCAGCCCCGCTCGTTCCGGCCCTCCGGCCGGGAAAGAGGACCTGGGCGGTCACAAACGTCGCCGCCGCGGGCACGCAGACCGGCAAGGCATTGAGATCGAGAAACATTTCCGTCCGGATGCCGTCCCGAACGCTCACCGCGACCGTGGCGGCAACCGTGAAAACCGTTCCGATGACGCCCAGAATCTGGAGAAGGCGGCGGCCGCCCGTGCCCGGCGGGTGGGTGTGGAGATAGTAGCCCAAAACCATGTATCCATGCAGCCCCAAGACCATTCTCGGCAACACCCGATCCAGAATCCCGGCGATTTCGCCAAGCATGCCCGACACGGCGGGGTTCATGTCAGGGAACGCGCCACCCAGCAGCCTGACATTGTACAGGCCAATTTCCCACGCCAGCCACAGAACAATGAAGTATCGGGTGGCGCTTTCCGACCTGGTAATGCATTTGAGCAGCGGTATAAGCAGGTACATGGAGATGATGGCGAAGAGGAACCAGTGCTGGTAGGGATGCCCGCCCAATACCTGGCCGATAAACGCGCGGGCGTCGAAGTCCTCCCATCGAAAGTAGGGATTCCACGCATTCACGGCAACGGCGTGGTAGAGGAACGACCAGAAAAGCAGTGCGGTGACGAAACGGAGGATGTACTTCCCGTAAAGAGCCTTGATGGTTACCGGCTTATCCGGGTTCAACATCAACGCGCCCGTCACCATGAAAAAAATGGGGATGAAAAAACGCGTCCCCCCGAAATACGCGGTGAGAACGATCCAGTCCCGAGAACCAATGGCGTCGACATGCCATTGCGTCGCGGTGACGTGGATCAGGACCACGCTGAAAATAGCGAGGACACGGCAAACGTCGAGATATGCCCAGCGCGCCCCCCGCCCTCTCTCAATCAGGTCATTGTCCATGAAATGTTCGCTAAAAAGAAGTCGTGACGACAAAACCCGGGCCGCTCTTGCGCCGATGCGTCAGGGCGTGGTGATAGTACACCTGGACATCCACATAGGAACGGGGCGTGTTGTGCCTGTCCTCCCTGAACCATTTGCGGACAGACAGCCCGACACCCACGTCGAATCCCCAGCGTTCCCCCTTGTCCACGGTTTTCCCGCCGTAACTGTGGGTAGCCAGGGCATGCGGCATAAAGAGAAGGTTGCCGCTCCGGCCGGTGGCGATGGCGACGCCCAGCCGGTAGTCGCCCGCCGAGGTGACGTCGTTTTTGCGCGTCGAATAAACGGTGTTTGAGTATGCTTTCCAATATTTCCAGTACTTGCCGAACGGGCGCGGCTTGTCGCCGTAGGTTTTGTCGAAGCCGGTGCGGAAGCGGAAATCGTCCTCCTGATCGCGGCCGGTTCCGAAGACATATTCGGCGCTGACACTGACGCTGCTGATGAACGCGCCGCTCCGGAATGGATTGAGGTTGACGCCAAGGATGAGCTGCGAGGTGTCGGGAAGGCGGGGGCGCGACATCCAATTTTGCATCTGGCTGTTTTCGAGATAATGGCCGGAATATTTCGCCGTAAGCGTCCCGCCGAAGTTGGCATAGAATTTGCCGTTCATGCCGTTGGAGAGATTATAGTAGCGGAACAACTCGTGGGACATGCCGACGAAATAATCGCCGCTGCTCGGCCAGCGCTTACCGAAGTAATACGAGTCAAGGCCCCAGACGCGCCCCTGGCCGTTCTGCCAGTCGCGCGTATCCCACAGCTCCTGCAGCTCGCCCTTGGTGGCCGAGGGGCCTTCAAACTCGATTTTGTCGGTCAGGAGGTCGATAAAGCGGGCGTTATAGAACAGGGCGCTTTTTCTGTTCCTGGCATTGGCGTGCCGCTGGGCCAGCGATCGATACAGGCGCATGTTCGCTGTTGGGTTCATGGCGACGGCGGTCTCCACGACGCGGAGGGCGTCGTCGAACCGGCGGAGGTCGGCAAAAATGTCCATCGCTCCCTGAACCCGCCAGTCCTGATCGGGCAGAAGGGCGGCGGCCTCTATCGCCTGGCGGGCGGCCAAATCCTTGTCGCCGTGGTCGGCGTTGTACCTGGCCATGGCGACGAGCACGTCGGACAGGCGGTATTTGTCCTCGATGAAGCGCGAGGCGTATTCGTAGGCGGCGTAAGCCCCTGCCGGGTCGCCGTCGGCGGTGAGGATTTCGCCCAGATAATAACCCTGCTGCGCCTTTTCCGCCGTGGTCGGTTCTCCGCTCTTTTGCGACAAGGCGGCGATCGCCTGGCGGGCCATGGCGATGTACATCGCCTTGTCCCCAATCTTGTTATAGGCGTCGGCCAGAGCCACATACGCGGCAGCCCTGGTCTCGGGCGTCCTGGATAGCTCCAGGGTTCGGTTGTAGTAGCGGATGGCCTTGTCCATCAGATCCCGGGAGGAGAAGAAATCGCCCACGCCCCTTTGGCGCCACGCTTCGTCGGGAAGGAGCGCGGCCGACTTGTCGGCAAAGACGGCGGCTTGATCCAGTTCATTTCTTTTCGCGTGGTATTCCGCCTGTTTCATGGCGATGTCGGAAAGGCGGAATGTATCCGTGAACAGTCGGGCCGCCTCAGCGAAAGACTGATAGGCCTTGTCCGCCTCGCCATCGAACGCCTCCGCTTCGCCCCGGTAGAAAAGCGCCAGCGCCCGTTCATTGCCGGAAACGTCGCCTTGCCGCTCGGCCAGCGCTTCCACGTACAGGCGGGCGTAATGAACATAGCGTTCCTGGTTGCCCAGCTTCTTGTATACCTCGGCGAGGGAAGTATACGCCGCGGTGCGGTTGCCGGTCTCGGGAGTCAGCTCGACAACCAGCTGGTAATATTCAATCGCCTTGTCCGTCAGTTCGAGCCGGGCGTAGACATCCCCCACCTCCATAACCCTCCAACCCTGATCGGGCAGGAGATCCAGGGAGCGCTCGGCGTACTCGACGGCCTTGTCCTTGTCGCCGTTCCCGACCTGGTAGCGCGCCATGCGGATAAACACGTCGGAGAGCCGGTACGATTCCGTTATCAGCTCCGACGCCTTCAGGAATGACCGGTACGCCTGCTCGGCCTCGCCTTTGGCCTGGTGAATCTCGCCCTCATAGAAAAAACGCAGCCCCTCGTCCTCCCTGGACGGAAAGAACGCCCCCGCCGCGACGGCGGCGACATACTCGCCGGCATGCCGGAGGTACTTCTCCGGCTCATTCATCTTTTTATAGACTTCGGCCAGCGCGGCGTGGGCAAGCGCCCTGGTTTTGGGCGATTCGCTGACGCGGACCACGTCCTCATAATATTCAATGGCTTTCCCGGGCATCTCCAGACGTTCGTAAAGGTCGCCGATCTGCCGCAGCTTCCAATCTTCGTTGGGTAATTCGGCGGCGGCTTTTTCCGCATAAACAGCGGCTTGCTCTTTGTCCTTTGCTGAGGCGTGGATCTCCGCCATTCTCGTGTAGACGCCGCTGCGGAAAAACGCATCCGGCGACAGTCCGGCGGAACGCCCGTACGCCGCCAGCGCCGCGGGGATATCGTTTCGCGCCGCCAGGATCTCGCCTTCATAAAAGGCAGCCAGAGATTGCTCCCGGACAGTCGATGCCCGCCCTTCCGCGGCAACCGCGTCGACATAGTTGCCCGCCGCCCGCAAATAGTTTTCCGTATCGCCCTGTTCCCTGAAGGCATCGGCCATGGCCGCGTAGACCGCCGTTTCGCCGCCCGGACCGGCGACCCGCTCGAAATGTCCGGCAGCGCGTTCGGCCAAGCCCAAGCGCAACAAAAAATCCGCAACCTGGCGCTGCTTCCACTCGTCGGGAACTTCGCGGGCGGAGCGTTCGGCCATTTCCGCCGCCGCCGCCCGCTCGCCTCGGACCGAAAGGATCTCCGCCATCCGCATCAGGGCTTCGGAGCGCCTGAACGCGTCGGCGAGAAGGCGGGACGCCCGTTCATATGCGTCGAAAGCCGGACCGGCCTCGTTCCGGAGCCGGTGCGTTTCCCCCTGATAAAACGCGACCAGGCCTTCTTCCGCCCGGGTCGGCGTCCGGCCTTCGGCAGACACCGCCTCGACATACTCTCCGGCGAAACGCAAATAGTTCTTCACATCGCCGAGATCCTTGTAGGCGTCCGCCATGGTCGCGTAGACGGATGCCTGGTCCTCCGGCGTCGCCCCGGCTTGGGCGAAGCGGCTGAAATACTCGAACCCCTTGTCGGGCATATCCAGGCGGATGAAGAAATCACCCACTTGGCGAAGCTTCCACGCATCCGGCAACGCCGTCGCCGAACGTTCGGCGTAATCGGCGGCCTGCTCCCGCCTGCCGCGCCGCTCTTCACTGCCCGGCATGGCGTCCGCCGCTTTGTCCAT
>DAIPJX010000087.1:0-8859 GCA_036770065.1 Planctomycetota bacterium | reverse complement strand
GCCCGAGTCAACGGGCGGCGGCTTAATCGGGGGCGTTCGACGCAATCGACGGACGCGCCCTTATTTGGCGAGCGCCTGAATTTTTTCATACAAATCCATATCCCACAGCTTCACCTGTTCGGGATCGTTGAGGTAATATTCCTGCACCTGTCCGGCGAATTTTTCGATATCGGGGTACGTGACTTCGACCCCGTTTTCCTTGAAGAAATCGACCAGTTTTGCTTCCTTGTCCAGGTTGTCCTTGTCGCACCATTCCTGCGCCACTTTGGCGGCGGCGTACATGGCGGCCTGCTGATCGCCCGACATGGAGTCGAACACGTCCTTGTTCACGCACATGATGTTGTTCGCCATGATGTGATTGGTAATGGCCAGGTGCGGCGCGACTTCATAAAACTTGGCGGTTTGCACGGTGGGCATCGGGTTGTCCTGCCCGTCGATCGCTCCGGTGGACAGCGCCGTGTACAGTTCGTTGAACGACATGGGCGTCGGATTGGCGCCGAGCGCGCGGCCGAGGTACAGCCAGGTGGGCGTATTTGCCATGCGGAGCAGAAGGCCCTGCATGTCGTCGCGGCTGTGGATCGGCTTTTTTGTCGTGTTGATCTGGCGGGCGCCAATGTAGACGCTGGTTATCGGCACCAGGCCCATCGCGTCGGTAATATCCTTGTACAGACGATCCCGCACTTCGCCTTCGGTGGCGAAGGCGTCGCGGAGGTGCTCATAATTTTTAAAAAAATACCCCGACGTCAGCATGGCGAAGTAGTCGATATAGTTGGCGGCGAGCTGGGGCGAGACGTAGACCATGTCGATTTCGCCGCTGATGGCCGCGTCCATTTCGCCTTCCGAGCCGACCAGCGAACCGGAATGGAACACGTCGACGGTGATGCCGTTGTTGGTGAGGCGCGCGATTTCGTCCGCGAACACCTGCATGGCGTCGGTGTGGGCGTCACCCGGCACGCTGATGCTGGAAAACTTCAGGTTGAATTTCTCTCCCGCGTGAACCGGGACCACGCAGGCCAAAGCGACCACCAGAGCGGCAAGACCAAGAGCGAATTTCTTCATGACTTATTCCTCCACAATGCGGATAAACGGAAAGCGCCACATTACCCATAATGATTCGGCAAATACATGACAATATCGGGAATAAAGGTTATCAGGAACAAGACGATAATCATGAGAACGACCATCGGCGTCAATTCCTTGATGACCGTCTTGAGCGGCGTTTTTCCCAAGCCGGAAACGATGAACAGGAGCATTCCGAACGGCGGCGTCGACAGCCCTATCATCATGTTGAGAGAAATCACCACGCCGAAATGCACCAGATCGATGTCGAACGTTTTCAGCATCGGGACGATCATGGGAATGAAGACGAGCTGAATGGCGCTCGTGTCCATGAGCGCGCCGAGAAGCAGGAACAGAATATTGATGATGAACAAAAACACGTATTTGTTTTCGGTGATGCCGATGACCAGGGCAGCCACCTGCGCCGGAACTTTTTCCAGGGAGACGATGTAGGAAAACAGCATGGCGCTGCCGACGATGAGGGCGAGGGACGAAGTGGTTGTGGCCGTATTCTTGAGCACCATCCACAGTTCTTTCCAGCCCAGGCTGCGATAGACGAAGGCTGAGATCAACAACGCGTAGAACGCGGCGACCGCGCCGGCTTCGGTCGGCGTGACCACGCCGCCGTAAATGCCGCCAAGAAGCAGAACCGGCGTCATCAGGGCGGGAATCGCGCCGAACGTCCGGCGCATGAACTGGCCGAAGGTGAATTTCTGCCCCATCGGGTAATTGCGCTTGTTCGCGACAATCGCGGTATATGCCATGAGGACAACGGCAATGAGCACGCCCGGCACCATGCCTCCCATGAACAGTTTTCCGATGCTCGCCCCGGACAGCATGGCGTAAATGACCATGGGAATGCTCGGCGGGAAAATCGGTCCTATGGTTGCGGAGGCGGCGGTGATGGCGCAGGAAAAGCCGTCGTCATAGCCTTCCTTTTTCATCTGGGCTATTTCCATGACGCCCAGTCCGGCCGCGTCGGCGATGGCCGAGCCGGTCATGCCGGAAAAGATGAGCGAGGCGAAAACATTGACGTGTCCGGTGCCGCCCTTGAAGCGGCCGAAAAAGCCGTTGGCGAACTCGAACACCTTTTCCGTCACCTTGCCCGAATTCATGACGTTGGCGGTGAAGAGGAAGAGGGGCGCCGCCAGCATGATGTAGTTCGAGTACATGCTGCTGGTTATGACCGAGGCCGCCTGGCTGATGCGCAGGCCCTTGAACAGGAAATACACCAGGCCCGACACGATCATGGAAAACGAAACCGGCATGCGAATGATGAAGCAAAACGCCATGACGCCGAACAATACGAGAATGCCTGTGGTCATTATTCCCCGCCCTCCAGTTCACGGCGCGCTTTTTCAAGCAGCATGGCGTCCGATCCTTCCTCCGCATCCGACCGCCCGCCCTTCACGTCGACATAGATATTGTGGATGGCGCGCAGGGTGACGGCGAAGAGCATGAACGCGAACGGCAGGAACACGTATTTTTGCGGCCAGAGGAGCGATCCCGTCTTGGCCGTTTTCGACAGAATGGACATGGTGGCGGGATAGAAGAACAGGCCCATGAAAAAGGCCGCGAGCAGGTTGTACAGAATGCGCAGGCAGCGCTTCGCCCCGTCTCCCAGGCCGTCGTAGACGAGGCCGAACACGACGTGCTCGTTTTTCTTGAACGCATAGCTTGCGCCGAAGAACGTCGTCCACATGTACGCGAGAATGCTGATTTCATAGGTCCAGACGACCGGCACCCGCAAAATATAACGCGAAAGAATGCCGATCATGAATGCGACGAAAATCACGGCGAAACACAAGGCCGGCAATATTTCCTCGAAAAACACGGTTGCAGAATGAAAAATCCGCTTCACGCCCATAGTCGTACTCCGCTGCCATGAGGAACGAAAAATACCGGTTATGAAAGCTGCAAATATCCGGCTATCCTGCCCTCCATTCCGATAAGCGCGTCGATGCCCAATCGATCGTTGACGGTGAACTGCCGCACGTCGGCGGAACGCGCATTCAAGGTCATCGGCACGGCGGTCCGGTTGAAATGATACTTTGCGGTAACAGGATAACTCCGCGCCTCCGTCATGGCAAGAAGCGTCAGGATGTCGGCGAGCTGTTCCGCCTTTTCCGGCTGGGACCGGAAGTTTTCCACCAGCCAAACATAGAGTTCCGGATGGTAATTGGCCATGACCCCGTTGTAGCCCTTGTACCCGTCGCGAAGCGACGCGAGGATGGTGGCCGCGTTTGCGTTGAACAGCGCGATATCGGTGTCCCGGACCGCGTCCGCGCGTTCCGTAATCATGACGGGATCGCAGCATGTATCCTTGAGGAAATGCAGTTGTTTCGTCTCCGCGCAGGTTTTGAGAAAACCCGTGGTCAACAGCCGCTTGTACGGGTACGGGCACTCGTATATGCCGAACGGAACTTCGGGAAACGCCCGGAACACCGATTCCGCATTGGCCCGGAAAACATCCTCGCCTTCATTCTCTGCCGCGAACCGGTTGCTGACGAGGACTATCGCGTCGAGAGACAGCGCGGCCATTTTTTCAATATCGCGTTTTTGCTCGTCCAGCGAGTCGGCCGTATGCCCGGACGCGATCACCCGCACCCTGCCTCCGGCGGCGTCCCGCACGGTGCGGGCGATGTCCAGTTTTTCCTGCACGGTGAGAAAAAACATCTCGCTCGATTGGCACACGGCGAAAATTCCGGCGCAGCCTTTTTCGACATACCAGTCCACCATTTTTTCGATCGCTGGAAAATCGGGCGCGCCGCCTTCCGTAAACGGCGTTATCATCGTCGGCCATACACCGCTAAACATATTTGTTTCCATCACAGTCCAATCATAAATACATGCGTGTATATAAGGATGTTTTGCATACAAGCCAGCGGTTTTATTGATGTTTTTGTTAATAAACCCTGTATTTTCCAAACATATTGGACATTGTCCAATATTATCCTATCAGATAAAAGAACTTGGTCAATTTTTTACCTGTGAAAAAAAGCCGTTTTTTGAAAAATCGGTCAGTATCTGATTTGCGTTTGGATGGCCTGCGCGGCGGCGGCGAGTTTTTCCGCGAATTGAACGATGACCTCGTCGGTGATGCGTAGCGACGGGCCGCTGATGCTTATGGCGCCGAAGAGGCGGCCCTGGTGGTTTCTGAGCGGCATGGCGACGCAGCGGATGCCGTATTCGTGTTCCATGTTGTCGATTGCGTATCCCCGGCGGCGGGTTTCCTCGAGTTCATGGAGCAGCGCCTGTTCGTCCGTCAGCGTATAGGGGGTGTAGGCGGTTTTTTTTTGGGCAAGAACTTCCCGAATCACGTCCTCGCCGAGAAACGCCAGCATAGCCTTGCCGAGTCCGGTGCAGTACATTTCCGCCCTGACTCCGGCGATGACCCGGGTGCCGAGAGCCGATTTTGGTTCGGAACTGTCGATATAGCTGACTTCGAGGCCGTGGGGTTGGGCGAAGTACACCGTCTCGTTGCAGTCTTCCGCCAGTCTGTCCATAAACGGTTTGATAATGCGCCGCGTTTCGTCCACCGAGACAAGCACGCTGTTCAACTCGAGGATTTTCCGCCCAAGGCGGTATTTGCCGGCGGCGGCGCTTTTTTCGAGAAACCCGCAGAGTTGCAATGTATTCAGGATATTGTACACGGTGCTTTTCAGCATGCCCGACAGATCGGCCAGCTCTTTGACGCCGCGTTCGGGATGGGTTGCGTCGAAGTGATCGAGCAGTTTCAGCCCTTTATACAGGGATTTGAGTATAGGTTTATCGCGTTCCATGCCGTGCCTTGCAGACGAATATATGGATTCCACCCTACAGTGTTCCACTAGCGTACACATCCCGGCGTCTTGTTCTAGCATTATTTTATTCTTCCCCGGCAAAATGCCGAACCGCGTCAAACCTCCGGGTCATTTTTCTTGCCGGGAACGCATTTGTGATGCATTATAGGCGACTTGTTTTACGGGAGAATGGAGCTTTCATGGGAATGGAAACAGAAGCCAAACTCCGCGTCGCCTCGTTCGCCCCAATCCGCTCCGCCCTGCTCGCCATAGGCGCCGGGAAAGTCGGGCGCGTGCTTGAACGGAACTGGATTCTGGACACGGTCGACGACGGATTGCTGTCGGACGGCGTATTGCTGCGGCTGCGGAACACCGGAGGCGCTCGCGGCGTCGTTGCCGTCAAGGGCAAAACGCGCAAAAACACCCGTTTCAAATCGCGGGAGGAAGTGGAGACAACGACCGATGATTATGAAAAAACGCTTCGCCAATTCGCCCTTCTCGGATATACGGTCGTATGGATATACGAAAAAATTCGCGAATCATGGCTGACCGACGCGTGCCGGATAGAGTTGGACCATTGTCCTGAAATCGGCGATTTTATCGAAGTGGAAGGCTCCGGCGCCGCCATCGGCGCATTGCTTTCCCGGCTCGGCCTTGATCCGGCCATGCACATTTCCGACGGGTATCTTGGCTTGTGGCGGAAGCATTTGAAAGCGCTTGGACAATCGAAGCGCGACATGATTTTTTCTGAACAGGACCGACGTTCCCTGGATATGACGGAAGACCACCATGACACTGATTGAAAAATTGCGGAACAACCAATCCGACCCCCGCATCGCCCGCGTCGCGGCGGCGGAGAATCTGGAAGAAGCGGTTTTGAAACAACGTTTGCTGGACGGCACGGTTGTCGTTCCGTGGGCCGACGGGCACGATTTGGCGAAGCCGATAGCGGTTGGCGCGGGTTGCCGCGTCAAGGTCAACGCCAACATCGGCACCAGCCCCGACCGCAGCGGTCTTGACGAAGAACTCGTCAAGCTGAAAGCCGCCGTCGACGCCGGCGCCGACGCCGTCATGGATCTGTCCACCGGCGGCGACATCCGCGCCGTGCGCAAACAAATCCGCGAAGCGTGCCCCGTCTCCCTCGGGAGCGTCCCCATGTACGAAGCGGCGTTCATGGCGCTCTCCCGGGGCGAACCGTTCCGCAACATGACGGAGCGGGACATGCTGGAGGCTGTGCGTTTGCATGTCGAGGACGGGGTTGATTTCGTCACGGTCCATTGCGGCATTACGCGCGCCGCCGTCGATTTTGTCCGCGCCAATTCGCGTATTTGCGGCATTACCAGCCGGGGCGGATCGCTTCTCGCCCGCTGGATGGTGGCGAACAACCGGGAAAATCCGCTGTACACCCATTTCGACGAAGTCGTCGACATGTGCGGGGAGCGCGACGTCGCGATTTCGCTTGGCGACGCGCTTCGGCCCGGCGCGTTGGCGGATGCGGGCGACAGGGCGCAGATTCACGAGCTGTACACCCTGGGCGAACTCGCCGTTCGCGCCAGGGCGCGCGGCGCGCAGGTGTTTATTGAAGGCCCCGGCCACGTGCCGTTCGACCAGATAGTCGCGCAGATGAAGCTGGAAAAAACCGCCTGTCATAACGCGCCGTTTTATGTATTGGGTCCGCTCGTCACCGATGTCGCTCCCGGGTATGATCATCTGGTCGGCGCTATCGGCGGCACGTTGGCCGCCACCGCCGGCGCCGATTTTCTTTGTTACGTCACTCCGGCGGAGCATTTGCATTTGCCCGATGCCGACGACGTGCGCGAAGGCGTCATTGCCTCCCGCATCGCCGCTCACGCGGCGGATATTGCCAACGGCATTCCGGGCGCCCGCGATTGGGATGATGCGATGAGCCGGGCCAGAAAGGCGCGGGATTGGGAGAAGCAGTTTTCTCTTGCCATTGATCCCGAACTCGCCCGTTCCCGGCGTGCCGCCGCGCAGCCGAACAACGAGACGGTCTGTTCCATGTGCGGGGAGTTTTGCGCGTTGCGGGACGAGGACGAACTTTTTTAGCGGACATCGCAAAGACCGGATAAATTTATTTGCTTGCGCGCCGCCGGGACGACCTGTATGATTCATGTGAGCATGCGTCTTTGCCGTTCAACGGCAATCGCCGCGCCCAACACGGCATTGCATGCGCATATGTAATTTCTCGGGGGAGAAAGGTGTTTGTTATGCCGACAAAATCGGTTTTTCTGGCGATAGTTGCCGTTGCGCTTGGATTCGGCATAGCCATTTCCGGCTGCAATCGTGATCGCGGCCGGGTCGCCGCGAGGCCGGTCGACAAGCGTGCGTCCGTGCGGCCCGCGGAAGTGTTGTCCGCTTCGGCCTATCGTCCGTCCGCCCGGCAACCGGACTATGTCGCCGCTTCGTCCGTGCCGATGATGGCGGAAGCGCCCGGCCTTCGCGTCGTCCCCATCCACGAACCGCTGCCGCCGGCCGCGCCGATTTATCGGCAACCGGTCCAACCAGCCGTTGTCGTTCATCCGACGCCCGAATTGGCGTTGGCCCGAGCGGCCATGCCTATGCCGGCGCCTTCGTATGCCGCGCCCGCGCCGACGGCCCGGCAAGCCCGTCCCGCGCCCGGCATTGCCCCCATTCCCGAACTTGAACCGGCCCGGTATGTGGCGCGCGCCACCCCGGCCCGGCGTTCCCCTCAGCCGTATGCCGCGACAACGCAGGTCAGTTACCGGAATCGCCGCGTGGAAGTCCAGCGTGCGCTTGCGCCGCTGCAGGAACAGGGATGGGTCGCCAGCCCTGCCACCGCCATGCGCTCCGGCCATGCGTCGTACTAGGGCTTGTCCGAATTATCCGTATTCCCGCCGGACGCCAATCGCGGCGTCCGGTTTTTTTTTCGACAGACAATAACGTGGGCCGGTATACAGGAAAAACGACATGCAGTTCACATTGCGGGGTTTTTTAAAGGGCATTATCATCGCCGGGCTTTTATGCATGGCGGTGTTTCTCGGCCTGCGGCATTTCGGGTATATAGGCCGGCCCGAGAACGACGATCCAATCAGCCTTGCCCGGGAGGCGAGAGAAGCGCTTGCCGCCGTCAGGGCGCGCCGGCCCGGGCAGAGTCGTCCGCCAAGCTACGATATGGTGTTGGCGCCGCTGGACAAGCTGCTTGCGCAAGCGCGCGAACTGGTGCAGTCCGGGAGTTTCAATCCGGTCACCGACTATGACCTGGTTGTCCGCCTGACTGCGCCGGTCATGGAGGTGGCGCGTCTTGCCGACGCGCAGGCCAAACTCGAAACCGGCTATCTGACGAAGGAATACCGCTTCAACGATCAATTCGGCGAAGCGAGCCTGTATCTGGCGACCACATTGTGGGAACGCATCAACGCGCTCCAGCCGAAGAACCTCGGCTATCTCGACGATCCCGTTCCGCTTCCCGAAAACGACATGAAACGCTTGCGCGATATTCTTGACGCCGGCATAAACGCCGCGCCGGACAGTCGGGATCTGCATTATTTGCGGGGCATTGTCAATCGTGCCGACGGCCTGTTCGCGCCGGCGGCGAAGGATCTGGAACGCGCGGTCGAAATCGATTCCTCCTATGCGGCGGCCTGGAACACGCTTGGCCTTGTCCGGATACCGCTCAGGGAATTCGACAAGGCGGAGGAAGCGCTGGAGCGGGCGCGCGCGCTCGCTCTGCTTGAAGCGGAAAAATTCAAGGTGGAGCCGGGAGAGGAATACACCGCCATTGTGTATAACCTTGCCTCGTTTCATGAAGGGCTTGCCGCTTTTTACGAGCGGGAAAGCAGGCTGAACCCGACGGTCGAGAACCAGCGTCTCTTGAAAAAACATGCGGCCGACGCGCGAAAGCACCTGGAGGAGTTTCTCTCGCGGGAACCGTCCGGAACTCCCGACGCGCGCGAGGCCCGCGCCAAACTCGACGCGCTCCCGTGACGTTTCGCGTGTTTTTTTTCCCGGCCCGCCCGCATTGCCGTGGGCGGGCCGG
>DAIPJX010000086.1:0-8891 GCA_036770065.1 Planctomycetota bacterium | reverse complement strand
AATGAAGAAGCATAGCCAATTCATGCCCCGGCGTCAAGACTTGCCTGTATTTTCCCGATTTTTTTGAATTTCCTGCCAACAGCCCGGAGAAAGAGCGGATGCGACCTCTTGCTATTTTATCCCATTTATTCATATAATCGATTGAAAACAAGACGGTAGCGTTTGCAGAAAAGGTGAGGGATGGCAAAACTTCGGATCGTTGACGGCCCACTCACCGGCACGGAATTCGTTCTCAAAAACAGCGTATCCGTGGCGGGACGGCATGTCGACTGCGTCATACCGATACCCGATCCGAAAGTCAGCCGGAACCATGCGGAGTTTATCCCCGAACCGGACGGCCAGTTCAGCATTATCGACGTCGGAAGTTCCAACGGAACGCTTGTCAACGGTATCCTGCTCCCCCCCAGCCACCCAAGGCTCCTGGCCGGCGGCGACGAAATACGAATCGGACAAAATACGTTCCGCTATTTTGCGGGCGACGCGCGCATTCCGCCGCTGGACATCCCCGGCTATGTGCTTGAAGACATTCTGGCCGAAGGGGGAATGGGCGCTATTTTTCAAGCGCAAAGCCGCGAGACAGGACAGCTCGCCGCGATAAAAATTCTCCACGCCGGCTACGCCCGGCATGAAGAATTCGTCACCAGGTTCATTCAGGAGGCCAGAGCGGCCGGAAGGCTTTCGCACCCGAACATCATCAAAGTATATAATGTCGGAAAAACGGCGAACGGGCGCTATTACTTCACAATGGAGCTGGTCAAAGGCTCGACCCTTACCCAAAAAATCCCCACGCTGACTCCCGGCGACGCCGCACGGATGTTTCTTGAAATCGCCGATGCCCTGGCATATGCCCATCAACGGGGCATTATCCATCGAGACATCAAGCCCGACAACATCCTGATCGGAAAAGACGGCACGCCCAAACTTACCGATCTCGGAATTGCCGTTCTCGACAAGCAGGATATGGATCCGGCCGGACCGCGCGTTTTGGGAACGCCGCACTATATGTCGCCCGAACAAGCGTCGGGGCGCCCCATCACGGCCGCGACCGATATTTACTCGCTGGGGGCGACCTTCTTCCATGTTTTTGCCGGACAGCCGTTGTTTGACGCGCCTACGCCGGAGGAGATCATGATAAAGCATGTGCGCGAACGGCCCCGGCGCCTGGCCGACGTTGCGCCCGATTTGCCGCGCGAACTGTGCGCGATTGTCGACCGCTCGATAAACAAGGATCCGGAAAGCCGGTTCGCCGATGCGGGCGAACTCCGGGACGCACTCGCTCTGGTCGTATCGAAGTATTGGCCGGACAAAATGCCTCCCGGCATGGAAGCGCGGCGCACCGCGAAAAAATCGCGGAAAAGGAACATGGTTCTCGCCGCATGCGCCTTGATTTTCTGTATCGTGCTCTTGTATGTCTTTTTTTCCTGACCAGTGAATTTGGACTCCTATGGCAACCCGAAGCAACCCGATGGCGGTTCAAATCGCCTTGTGCCTTTCCGTTTTTCTCGTGCCGTTTATGGGCTCATCCCTGAACCTCGCAATGCCGCTTATCGTGCGGGATTTTCCCATGAGCGCGTTTTCGCTCACCTTTCTCGTCTCTGCCTATCTGGTCGCGGCCGCAATGTTCCAGATGCCCGCCGCCCGAATCGCCGACATGCGGGGCAGGCGAAAAATCTATCTGTTTGGACTTGGCGTTTTCAGCGTGTTTTCGCTTGCGAGCGGCCTTTCATGGTCGGGCGCATCGCTGACGGCGTTTCGTTTTCTTTCCGGCGTGGGCAGCGCCATGGTCTTCGCCACCAACATGGCGATACTCACCGCCGTGTTTCCGAAAAACGAACGCGGCAAAGCGCTGGGCGTCAATACCGCCGTCGTGTATTTCTCCGCCGCGGCCGGGCCGTTTCTCGGCGGGCTTCTGGCGGCGCGATTCGGCTGGCGGAGCATCTTTTTTGTATGCACCGTGGTGGCCGTGCTGTCCATGATTGTCGCGGTCTTCGCCATCAACGATGAATGGACGGAAGCCAAGGGGGAGGCATTTGATACGCCGGGGACGGGCATTTACCTTGTTGCCGTCGGCGGCGTGATTTTCGGTTTTTCCTTTTTGCCGCTTTGGGCGGGCTGGGCGTTGCTTCTTGTCGGAGCCGTTGCGTTCGTTTTGTTTGCCTGGACGGAAAAACGCGTCGCGTCCCCGATGATTCATCTCGATTTGTTTTACGAGAACCGGCATTTCCGGTTGTCGTCCTTGTCGGCCATGATCAATTATTCCGCATCATTCGCCATTGGTTTTGTCATGAGCCTGTATCTTCAATACGTCAAGGGCATGGGAACGGATAGCGCGGGATTGGCCCTGATGGCGCAACCGGTGACGCAAATGCTGTTGTCGCCGTTTGCCGGAAAGCTGTCGGACCGGGTTAATCCGTCCATTCTGGCCACAAGCGGCATGGGACTTATTTGCGTCGGACTGATCGGGCTGTCGCAATTGGGCGGCGAAACGCCGGTATGGGGTTCGGTGATCATTCTCGCCGTTATCGGCGTGGGATTCGCGCTGTTTTCTTCCCCGAACATGAACTTGATAATGGGGTCGGTCGCCAGCAAGGACGCGGGCCTCGCGTCGGCGACGACCGGAACCGCCCGTTTGCTTGGGCAGTCCCTGTCCATTGCGACGACATCCCTGATCGTTAATGCCTATCTCGGAAGACAGGCGCTGACGATGGAAACGAGCGGGTTGTTTTTGCCCGCGATGAACATGGCGTTTTGGATCTTCGCCGGCATTTGCCTGGTCGGCGTTTATACGTCGGCGTCGAAGCTGTTGGGCGCGGACGGCAAAAACGGCTGGCAACATGTTTCACAACGGCTGGAGAAATAAACGGGGAATACCGTATTTGCGGAAAGGGACGGCAATGCTCAAACATCCGGCGCCGCGGGAATTGATCAACGCATTTCATTTGATGTGGGACAACTTTCCCGAACCGGTCGGTCTTGTTCACAAAAGCCGGGAAGTGGCGGCTGTGAACAAGGGACATTTTTACAAACCCGGCGACGTATGCGCGCGCTCGGGGCATAATGGGCCGCATGCGGGGTGTCTTGCCAACCAGGCGCTCTCGGAAAAAAAGGCTGTCGCGGTCGCGCGGCGCAATCCGGCGGAAGAAAAGGATGTGATAACGTACTGGCTTCCATTTGACGGATATCCTGACTACTTTATTCACTTCAGCATTCGTATCGCCATCGACTACGAGAACAGGCAATTCACCCTCTCGCCCATCACCGATGAAGCGCGAGAGAACTATTCGTATTTGTGGGATGACGAAACGAAGGCGTAATTACCGCGTGGTTCAGGCGTTTTCTTCCTGTTCCGCCTGTTCCCGCGCTTCGGGCTGTTCCGTATCCGTATCGCCCGCCAGTTCTTCTTCCTGAACCGGTTCGGGTGCGGGTTCGGGTGCGACGCCACCGTCATTTATGCGGGACGTTTCGTAGAGCGTGGGAGGGTTCTCGTCCTCGTCGCCGGAGACGGGAACTTCGGTCGGCGTTTCGGACCGCGGCTCGACGTGAGGTTCGGCGGTTGACGCGTCGTCGTCGCTGGCGATGCTGTCTGTCGTTTGTTCAGGCGATTGTCCCGGAATCTCAAACCCGTCGTCCGCCATGGCCCTGACAGCGTTCAGTTGCCGCGCGAGCGCTTGTTTTTCCATTTCGAGGCCGGATATCTGGCTTTTCAGCAATTCGTTCTGCCGGCGGAAACGCTGGAGATCGGTTTGGGATTTGCGAAGCTCTTCTTCGTTGTCGCGCTTTTCCCGCATTTGGGCGCGAAGCGATTCGTTTTCATCCCGATACTGCCGGCTCACGCGCTCCTGTTCGGTCTGCGCCGCTTCAAGCTGGGCTTGCAGCGTATCGGAACGCGCCTGCAACTGGTGTTGTTTGGACAGCGCGTCGTTCAGGCCGCTTCGCGCCGCGTCGGCGATGCGTTCGGTCTTTTCCAATTGCGTAAACAGAATCCAGCCCGCTCCCGCCGCGCCGGCGAAAATCAACAGCAACACGAAAATGAAACTGGAAGTGGTGATGGGGCGGCTTCGCAATGCATTGGCCAGCGGTTGTTGCGCTTCATGGATCGCGCTGGTCAGAAAGTAGGACGCGTCTTCCGAGGTCCAGACGACGGAGCGTTCCTTGTTTTCATGATTTTCATTATTCTCGTGTGCAATCGGTTTGGCGTCTTCGCCGACGGAATGATCGGTATCCATTGCATATCCTTTATTATTGCAACCCGGACAAGGGCAGGCGGGGTGAATAGTATCCGATTAAGGTTGCCGTGTCAATCACAACCCGTCCCGGCTTTCGTTTTCCCTTGCAAATCCCTGTCGCCGCCATAAAATCACCTGTGGGTTGTTGTGTTTTCTTTATTTGCGGGGGTAACGAATTTGGCAAAGAAACCATTAAAAGGGCTATTTTTCGACATCGACGATACCCTGTATTCCAGTACCGAATTCGCAGCCAATGCGCGCAGGCAAGCGGCGCAGGCAATGATCCGCACCGGACTCAAGGTTGATGAAGAGACGATCATTGAAGAGCTTGAGGAAATCATCAGCGAGTTCGGCTCGAACGACGACAGGCATTTCGACAAGCTGATCCGGAGGATGCCCCGGGAGGCATGTCCGGAGAATGCGCGCGTATATATAATAGGCGCGGGCATCATCGCCTATCACCAATGCAAATTCCGTTCCTTCTTTCCGTTCGAGGACGCGACCGAGGTTTTGCGCCGCCTGCAAGAGAAAAAGTTGACGATGGGGCTTATAACCGCGGGCGTGGCGGTCAAGCAGGTGGAGAAAATCCTTCGCCTCGGGCTGCTTCAGTTTTTCAAATACGAGCATATTTTCGTCACCGAATCGGTCGGCATTGCCAAAACAAATCCGAAGATTTACATGCTTGCCTGCCGTTCCATCGGCGCCAAACCGGAAGAATGCGGCTATGTCGGCGACAAGGCGTCGGTCGATATCGACATTCCCCACCGCATTGGAATGAAAACGTTTTTCAGCCGCCGGGGCGGAAAGTACGAAAATATCCCCGGCAGCGTCCAGCCGGATCATGTTATCCACAATTTTTGGGATCTTCTTGACGTTCTGGAATCGAATTACGAGATAGTTCCCCATGCCTGACGCGCTTCCCAGACTGCGGCCGGAAATAGACGCGGTTCCCTCCGTTCGGGATGGGGAGGCGTATTACATTCTGCACGACCGCTCCGGAATAGCCGGAGCGCGTCTGTTGATGTCGCCGCTCGGACTGCTGATTGCGGGGCGGGTGGACGGAACGGCTTCGGTTCTGGATATTGTCGACGCGCTGGACGGGGAATTGGGCAGGGACGCCCCTCTCGCTTCCGAGGTGGCGACGGTCATCGACGCGCTGGATGACGCGTATTTTCTCGATAGTCCGCGTTTCGAGGATTTTGCGGCGCAGGCGGCGCGGGATTTTCTGGCGGCGCCGGTGCGGCTGGCGTGTAGCGCGGGGCAGGTGTACGATTCCGATCCGGTTCTTCTCGCGGCGTCTCTCGATCGCATGGCGGCCGAAGCGCCGCAACCGGAAGAAACGCCCGGCGTATGGCCGGGCCATCCGGCGGGCGTTATCGTGCCGCATATCGATTATGCGCGCGGGGGAGCCGGATACGGCCAGGTATACCGTTTTCTGGCAGGCGTGCCGCGCCCGAAAACGGTGGTTGTGCTGGGAACGGCCCATGTGCCGCTGCCGGGACGATTTTCCTTGTGCGACAAGGATTTTGACACTCCCTTCGGCCGTGTGCGCGTGGACGGGGAGTTGGCGGCGGCGCTCAGGCGGGCGGTGAAACCGTACGGCGATATCGACGCCGGCGTTCTTGCCCACCGGAGCGAGCATTCCATTGAACTGCAGGCTGTATGGCTGCGGCATATATATGGCGAGGACATCCGCATTGTGCCGCTTCTGGCCGGGGCGATCGCCGAGTACGCGGACGGCGTTCTTCCGCCCGAATCGGCGCGGAATGATCCGGCGATACGGGCGGTTGCCGATTGTCTGTCGGCTGTCGCCGGAGACGGGGTGATGCTTATGGCGTCGGCCGACTTGGCGCATGTCGGGCCGTGTTTCGGCGACGAACGCGAAGTGGACGGAAAATTCCTGGCCGAGGTGGAGCAGGCGGACAGGGAATATTTGGCCGCTGTCGCGGTCGGCGCTTCGGAAGGATTGTCCTGCCTCGCCGCTCACGCGGACAGATATCATGTGTGCGGCACGGCATGTATTTTCACCATGGGACTGGCGCTTCCGGGCGCATCCGCGAAGCTGCTCGGCTATCATCAGGCGGTAACGCCGGAAATGCGCCAGGCGGTCACGTATGCGGGCATGGTGATGGCATGAAGCGTTGCCGCATCACTGTCGAATACGACGGAAGCCGCTACTGCGGCTGGCAGGTGCAGAAGAACGGGCCGTCCGTGCAGGAAGCGCTGGAAAAAGCGGCCAGCCATTTGACCGGAGAAAGTGAACGCGTCAAGGGCGCGGGCAGAACCGACGCCGGTGTGCATGCGCGCGGGCAGACGGCGGTTCTTTCCATCCCGGACGGTTTGCCGGTGGAGAAGGCGGCGGAGGCGCTTAATTCGCGGTTGCCCGACGACATCGCCGTTGTCGCCGCGCGCGAAGCGCCGGACGGATTCGACCCCCGGCATGATTGCATACTGAAGCAATACTCATATGCATTGACGACGGGATCGATTCGGCCCGGTTTGGAAAACCGGCGTTCGTGGCATGTCAAATGGACGCTGGATGTTTCGGCCATGGAGCGGGCCGCGGGCTTTTTTCTCGGCACGCATGATTTTACGTCGTTTTGCAACCGGGAGTTGGCCGGCGGCAACAATGTCAGAACCATTGAGCGGAGCGAACTGCTGGTTCTTCCGCCCGACCCGGCGGGCCGCGGGAGGCTGGTGTATCTGGTGGAAGGGCGAAGCTTTTTGTATAATATGGTGAGAGCGTTGGCCGGAACGCTGGTGCAGGTTGGCGCGGGGCGTTTCGCTCCCGGGGACATTCCCGGCATTTTGGGCGAAAAGGATCGGGCGAAGGCGGGCATGAGTGCGCCTCCGTGGGGTTTGTGCCTTGAATGGACGCTGTATCCGGGCGATATCCGCCCGCTTGATCGGGCGAGGTGAATAACGAATATGCGGGAATACCGTAACCGGGACGAAGAAGAATTTGCCTCCTACGCGAAGCCGCCCGTATCGGCCTGGGTGGCCGGGCTGGCTGTGGCGTTTGCCTTTTTTGTCATGGGCGGTTTTATTAAAACGTATTTGCAGCTTGAAGCGCTTCGGGAAGAATCGCGCCACGAAATACGCGAACTGAAGGCCGCAATCGAAACGATTCGTTCCGCGCCGAACGCGCCGTCGTCGCGCCAGCCGCAAAAACGCATTGCCCTTTTGCCGCAGGCAAGCCGTACGCGCGCGATCGACGCGCCGCTTGCATCGTCCCCGTCTGCGCCGGGCAGACCGCTTTTGGCCGATATCGAGGATGAACGGACGCGTCCGAACGGAGTTACCTATTCAATAGGCCGCTCCACCCGCCGCGCCGGCGACGGCTATGGCGCTGTCGTCGGTGAGCGGGAAAAACCCGTGTGCCAGGTCGTCGCCGTCAATTCGGCGCAAAAACTCATCATGGTCGAAGGCGGCCTGGATCAAGGCCTTTCATCGGGCGCGCGGCTTGAGTTGTCCCGCGCGGGTCGGTGGATTGGCGATTTACGGGTTGTGGATGTGTTTGAAACGATGTCTTCATGCGAGGTGCTCCTGTCGACCATCATGCCCGAGCCCGGGGACGTCGTCCGCACGCCCTGACCGCGGCGCATTCCCGGATATATTATCGGAAATTATTGAATGAAACGGCGCGGGGTCGGAAAGTAAAAGAGGCTTTACCCCGTCCGGCTGCCTTTTGATTGAAGTCCCGCCGGGAAAGTTTCGATAGTATATATGGATGCAAAAACGCGTCCCGCCGGCCCGCCGTGTCCGGCCGATTCCGCATTTGGAACAAAAAGGTAGGGAATACGTGTTTATAGAAAGCATATTCGGCTTTTTCAGCCACGATCTCGGCATCGACCTGGGTACCTGCAACACGCTTGTCTACAAGCGGGGCGAAGGCATTGTCCTCTCCGAACCGTCGGTGGTGGCGGTGTCGAAAAAAGATCGCCGCGTCCTCCTGAACGGCCAGGCCGTCGGCGAACGCGCGAAAAAAATGGTCGGCCGCACCCCGGGCAATTTCAGCGCTATCCGCCCGATGAAGGACGGGGTTATCGCCGATTTCGAAATGACCGAGGCGATGCTCACCTATTTTGTCGGCAAGGTGCATAATTTTTCCAATCTGGCCCGTCCGCGCGTCGTCATTGCGGTGCCGTCGGGCATTACCGAAGTGGAGAAGCGCGCGGTCAAGGAAAGCGCCGTCAAGGCGCGCGCGCGGAAAGTCTGGGTCATTTCCGAGCCGATGGCCGCCGCAATCGGCATCGGTCTTCCGATTGACGAGCCTATCGGCAACATGATCGTCGACATCGGCGGCGGCACGACCGAAGTCGCGGTCATTTCCATGATGGGCATGGTGTACGCGAAGAGCATCCGGGTTGCCGGCGACGAACTGGACGAGGCGATCAGCAGTTATCTGCGCCGTCAATACAACTTTATCGTCGGCGAAACCACGGCGGAAAAAATCAAGCTTGCCATCGGTTCCGCCTATCCGCTCGAAGAGGAACTTTCCATCGAAGTCATGGGCCGCGATCAGGTCAAGGGGCTTCCGCGCTCGCTTGTCGTCCGCTCGGAAGAAGTCCGCGAAGCGTTGAAGGAACCGCTCGATCAAATCGTCGGCGCGATTATCGAAACGCTGGAAAACACTCCGCCCGAACTTGCCGGCGACATTTACGC
>DAIPJX010000085.1:0-8919 GCA_036770065.1 Planctomycetota bacterium | reverse complement strand
GCAGCCGCCTGTGTCGTCCGAAAATTTCTGGTCGACACGGGCGGGGTATAATGCCCCCCGTTTTTAGGACCACCGTTTAGGGAAAACAGCCGGCCAAAACATGTGGACACATGTGGACTCGTTACAGGGGGGCAGGTAATGAGAAAAATAGGGGGTGGGTTTGCCATTGCAATGGCAATGCTGTTTATGGCGTTATCGGCAGGCGGGGCGCACCTCAATACAACATGCGACTAAACCGGAATCGGCCTATGCTGAAACCATGCGGAAATTCATGGAAGAAATGTGTACGGGAATGATTGCGGTACGGTTGGAATTGCAATATGAGGCGTCACACAGGATAAATTCCGCCGACATATTGTCTTCGCAACTCTTTTAACGGCTCAAAACCATTTCTATTGCATTCCTCCAGCCCTGACAGCGGCGGTCGCGTTCTTCGACGGTCATTGTGGATTGATAACGAATTTTGGGTTCGCGGGATACGACATCCTTCGAATACCAATGCATCGCCATACCGGCAAGATACGCCGGGCCGGAACCGGACAACTCCTCAAACGCCGGGACAAGCACGGCGGCATCGATAATATCCGCCTGAAATTGCATAAGAAACGAATCGCGCGTCGCGCCGCCATCGACTTTAAGAGCATCTATTTTCAGCCCGGTCGCGGCCTGCATCAACCGCACAATATCCGCAATCTGATAGGCAATGCATTCTTCGGCGGCCCGGACGATTTCCGCGCGGCCGACGCCGCGCGACATGCCCACAATAGCCGCACGTGCCGAACCATCCCAATACGGCGCGCCCAGGCCGCTGAATGCGGGGATCAAATACAGGCCGGGAACATCCCGGGCGGAACGCGCCACAGCCTCCGCTTCCTTCGAGCTGGCAAGCATCCGCATATCATCCACCAGCCAGCGTATGACCGCGCCCGTGTAATTCATATTGCCTTCAAGCACGTAACTAACCCTGCCGTCCAGACCCCATGCAAGCGACGTGACAATGCCCGCGTCGCTGAACATCGGTTTGTCGCCGACATTCATCATGACAGACGAACCTGTGCCATACGTCGCCTTCACCGAACCGGGCGAAAGACAGCCCTGCCCATACAACGCGCCATGCGAATCGCCAAGCACCCCATGCAGCGGAATCGGCGCCGGAAGAACGCCGCCAAAATCGCTTTTCCCAAACAAGCTGTTCGAATCGACCACACGCGGCAGCCACTCCGTCCGAATGCCGAACAAACCGCACACATCTTCATCCCATTGCAACGCGCCGATGTTGAAGAGTTGTGTACGCGAAGCGTTTGAATATTCCGTTTGGGGAACTCCGCCGCACAATTTGAAAACAAGCCATGCGTCCATGGTGGAACAGCACAGCATTCCCCGCCCGCCCAATTCGCGCGCTTCGGGAACGTTTTCCACAATCCACGCCAGCTTGGCGGCAGAATAATAGGGAGACGCCGGAATCCCGGTCGATTTCCGAATCGTCTCACCATACCCCTGTTCAATCAGCCGTCGGCAAATCGGTTCACCTCTGGCGCATTGCCAGACGATGGCGTTATATACCGGCGCGCCGGTCTTCCGGTTCCACACAATCGACGTTTCGCGCTGATTGCTGAGTCCCGCAGCAACAATCGATGCGGGATCGATTGTCGTTTTTTCGATAACCCCGGCAACCGCCTTAATCAGGTTTCCGTATATCTCGTCCGGGACGTGTTCCACCCAGCCGTGTTCATCGACGATCTGCCGATGTTCCAAATCATGACGGCCAAAAACAGCGCCGTCCGCATCGAAAAGAATCGCCTTGGTGCCGGAGGTGCTTTGATCAATACCAAGAATATATTGTTCCATTGCCTATCTCGTTTCCATCAACTCACGAGCCGCCGCGCAGACGCCGTTCTTGTTCAATCCATAATGGTCAAAAACATCGGCAGAGGGACCGGCTATCACATTTTCGTCGCCGGGAAGGGCGAGCGTCCGCATGGAAACAGGCGTGTGCGTCGCTGTTATTCGCGCGACCGCCGCGCCAAGGCCGCCGTTGACGTTATGTTCTTCAACAGTGACGATAGGCCCGATGCGGGCGGCGGCGAGAATCGACTCCTCGTCCAGAGGACTGAGCGTGTGCATATCGAGAACCTGGGCTGAGATGCCCCCGGCGGCAAGCTCTTCCGCCGCCATAACGGCGGGAGCGACCATTTCCCCGCACGCGACAATGGTCAAATCGCTTCCTTCCCGGATGCGAACAGCCTTGCCGATTTCAAACACCGAACCGGGTTGATAAATGTTCGGCATGGCCGCTTTTCCGACGCGGATATATGCGGGCTGGTCGCTTTTTTCCAGTTCATGAAGAAGCGCTTTCGTCTGCACCTCGTCACACGGCAGAATCACCTGTATGCCGGGAATGGCCCGAAACGCCGCTATATCGTGCGTCGAATGATGCGACGTTCCCAGAGGCCCGTAACTGATGCCGCCGGAAACGGCGAGGATTTTGACATTCATACCCGAATACGCGACATCGACTTTAATTTGTTCGAGCGAGCGCGCCGACATGAAGCTGGCCGGGGCGCACACATACGGATGCTTGCCGACGGCGGCAAGGCCGGCGGCGATGCCGATTTCGTTTTGCTCGGCGATGCCGACTTCCAGAAACTGCAAAGGGAGCGCATTGGCGAAAACACCCAAGGCCGTCGATCCTTTCGCATCGGAGGTGAGAGCGACGATATCCGGATTTTTCCGTCCGAGTTCGGTCAATTCATTACAGAACGCTTCGCGACAGGACAGTCCCATTTCCATTATGCGTTCCTCCCCTGCTCGTCAAACTGCCGCATGGCGCTGGCGAACAAATCCGCGTCCGGCACGCCGTGATGCCATTTGGCCACGTTCTCCATTTCCTTGACGCCCTTCCCCTTGACCGTATGGGCGATGATCATGCGCGGCCTGTTCGCGGGCGGTTCTTTGTGGAATTCGTTCACAAGCGCCGCCATATCATTGCCGTCCAGTTCCACCACATGCCAGCCGAAAGCGCTCCAGCGCTCAGCGAGCGGTTCTTGCGCCATGACGTTTTCGGTATCGCCGCTTATCTGCAAATGATTCCTGTCGATAATGGCGGTCAGATTGTCCAGCGCATAATACGATGCCGCCATCGCCGCTTCCCACACAGACCCTTCGGCCAATTCTCCGTCTCCCAACAGCGTATATACCCGGTTGGAACGACCCGACATTTTCAATCCCTTCCCCATTCCAACCGATATCGACAGTCCGTGGCCAAGCGCGCCCGTACACATTTCAATGCCGGGGACCTTGTTGTTCGGGTGCCCGATGAGCCGGGTTCCAAGGCGGCAAAACGTCTCCAGCTCCGACTTGTCGAAAAAACCCTTGTCGGCCAAAATGCAAAGAAGCCCTTCAACGCTATGCCCCTTGCTCAGGACGAAATAATCGCGACCATCCCATTTCGGATTTTCCGGATCCGTCCGCATGATGTCATAGTACAACGCCGTGAGAATATCGGCGGAAGAAAGAGAGCCTCCGGTATGTCCCGTTTTCGCGTCATATATCATAGTGAGAAGAGCGCGCCGTATGGAGGCGGCCTTCCTGTGCAATGCATGCAGTTCCATACTGTCTCCGTAATAAAAATACAAACGCCGACGCGAGAGCACACGCATTGTCACGGCTTCAAGACGACCTTGATGGAGTCCGCCCCGCGTTCCGCCTGGGCAAAAGCCGCTTCCCAGTCCTTGAGCGGATGGATATGGGTGACGATCTTGTCCACCTTGATTATTCCTTTTTCCAAAAAGTCGATGGCAACGGGATACCCGTCGAGTCCGCTGATGTGCGAGCCGTATATGTCCAGTTCCTTGCGGTCGCCGATCATGCTCCAGTCAACGGTGGTCTCGGCCGAAAAAACGCTGAACTCAACAAAGCGGCCGCGCTTCCTGACCATCTTGAGTCCCTGGATGACTCCCGACGGGTGGCCGGAATTATGAATATACACATCGCATCCATACCCGTTGGTGAGTTTCATGACTTCGCCAACCGCATCGCACTCGGCGAAATTGAGCGCGACATCCGCTCCCAGTTCTTTCGCCAATGCGAGCCGTTGCGGCTTGGAATCAATTGCGATAAGCAGTTTGGGATTTTTCAATTTGGCGAGTTGCAGCTTGCACAACCCGATAGGTCCCATCCCGGCAATGACAACCGCGTCGGAAAACTGAATGCGCGCACGACTGACAGTATGAACGGAGCAGGAAAGCGGTTCGATCATGGCGGCGTGTTCGGCCTTGAGATCGCCCGACACCTTGTGTACGACATCGTTTGCGCCGAAACGGATGAATTCGGCCATGCCGCCGTCGGCGACGTTCTTCTGGTGGCCGTGGATATGGGCTTCTTCGCACATCCAGTATTCGCCCCCGCGACAGTACCGGCATTTCCAGCACGGGACGATCTGCTCGGCGATGGCGCGATCGCCAAGGTTCAGTTTATGTTTTTCCTTCGCACGCGATCCGATTGCTGCGACCCGGCCGATAAATTCATGCCCCGCAACGCACGGCGCGTCGTTCCAGCGCGGTTGTACGTCGTCGCCCCAAAACATTGCCGCGCCCCGCCACGATTTGACGTCTCCGGCGCAAATGCCGCAGGCCTCGACCTTCACCAGAACGTCGTCCTCGCCCACCTTCGGGACGGGAACCTGTTCATAGCGGTAGTCGTTGGGGCCGCAACACATCACCGCATTCATTTTTTCAGGAATATTGTCAATCGTTTCCATTGTTCTGCCTTTCCTGTGCTATTTGTCCGATTCGCAATCAATTGCCCAGCGTCTTGCGATAGCGGTCAATTCCAATGGCGATGAGAACGACAATGCCCATGACAACCTGTTGCCAGAATGCACTGACATTGAGGATAATAAGACCGTTCATGAGCGCCGAAATGAAAAGCGCCCCGATAAGCGTTCCACCTATGCTGCCGACGCCGCCTTTGGTAAGGCTGGTGCCGCCGATGACGGCGGCCGCGATAGCGGTCATTTCAAAGGTTTGTCCGGCGATGGGCTGTCCGGAATTCAGGCGCGACATGAGAATAACGCCTCCGAGAGCGGCCAGGAATCCGGATATGGTGAAGACAATTGTTTTAACGACGCGGACGTTGATGCCGGACAGGCGCGCGGATTCAGCGTTGTCGCCCACGGCGTACACTTTACGGCCAAACGTCATGCGCGACAAAACGATAAAACAGACGATATACACGATAATAATAAGCCATACGATATACGGTATGCTCAAGAACCGTCCAAGGGCAAGCGTCATGTTGGCGTCGGGCAGATTGACGATGGCCTGACCGTTGGTGAACACGTAGGCGGATCCGCGATACAGCCACATGGTCGACAATGTCACGATGAACGGCGGAAAATCAAGATAGGCGACAATGACGCCGTTGAACAACCCGAGGAACAAACCAACCACCAACGCGACGGCGGTTCCCAACAGGACGTTGCCGGTCGATTTCATGATGGAGGCGCCCAGCACCGCCGACAGCGCGACTATCGAACCTACGGACAGATCAATGCCGGCCGCCAGAATGACAAACGTCATGCCGGCCGCGATGATGGAGTTGGTTCCGGCCTGGATGAGGATGTTCCGCAAATTTCCGGGAGTTCGAAACGCTTCCGACAATATGCTGAAAATCGCGCACAACACGACAAGGCCGATAATGACGCCGAACTTCCCGATGAGAAGCGAACCAACGCCCCGTTTTTTTGTTTCCGTCACGTTATCCATGTTTTTTCCCGCCTTTGTTCACGATGCAGTGGAGAATATTTTCCTGGCTGATCCCGTCCGGCATTATTTCATGGACAATTTCGCCCCGCGACATGACGAGGACCCGATCGCATACATCCGCCAATTCGCGAACGTCCGAAGAAATGACGATAGCCGCCATTTGCTCTTCCGCGAACCGCCTGACGATATCGTAGATTTCCGCTTTGGCGGCCACATCTATGCCGCGCGTCGGTTCGTCGAAAATAAGAAGGCTGCAACCGGAATGGAGCCACTTTGAAATGGCCACTTTTTGCTGATTGCCGCCGGAAAGACTCGACACCAACTGGGTGGCGTTTCCCTTGATGCGGGTTGATTTTTTATAATCGTCAAATATTTCATGGATTTTAGACCGGGACAAATACCCGCGCCGGCTGACTTTTCCCATGTCTATCAGCACGATATTCTCTTCGAGAGTCATGCCGAGATTGAGACCCTCCTCTTTTCTGTTTTCACTCAGGTACCCGATGTGATTCCTGATGGAATCGCGGGGGGAGCGGTTGAAAATCCTTCTCCCGCTCATGGACAATTCGCCGCGAAGCAACTTGTCCGCGCCGAAAATGGCGCGCGCCAGTTCCGTTCTCTGCGCGCCGACCAGTCCGGCAAACCCCAGAACTTCGTGCTCATAAACTTTGAAACTGGCGCCCTTTATCTTTTTTCCATCGGACGCATCCTTCACTTCCAGGATGACATGCTCGTCGTCATAAACGACCGTGCAGTCCTCCGGCCGCCTGTCCTGATGTTTGAGCAGCTTGCCCGTCATGAGTTCAACAACCTGCGTCGCGTCGGTGCCGCTTGTCGGTATCTTGTCAATAAGCCGTCCGTCGCGCATAACGGCTATGGTATCGGATATTTGAAACACTTCATCCATGCGGTGAGAAATATAGACGACGGCGATGTTCTGGTTTTTCAGATGGCGAACCATGTCAAACAGGCGATCCGTTTCCTCCCAGGTGAGGGATGTCGTCGGTTCGTCCATAATGATAACCTTGCAGTCGATCGCAAGCGCTTTGGCGATTTCCACCAATTGTCGTTCCGGGAGAGAAAGCGTTTCCACTTTGGCGTGCGTGTCGATATATCCCGCCTCGAGGCGATCGAGTTGTTCCCTGGCCATGGCATGCATTTTTTTATAATCAATCATCACGCCGAATGTGGTTGGTTCGTGAGTAAGGAAAATATTCTCCGCAACGTCAAGCTGCGGCAAAAGACTCAATTCCTGATAAATAATGGCAATGCCGAATGCTCGCGCCGTCAAAGGCGTATTGTCCAGCGGAAGCGCGCGTCCATCAAGGAAAACATCGCCGCTGTCACGGGAAATAGCGCCGCTCAGCACTTTCATCAACGTCGATTTTCCCGCGCCGTTTTCTCCAAGCAGCGCCATGACTTCGCCCGCGCTCATATCAAGGGAAACGTCGTCCAGCGCCTTGACGCCGGGATACAGCTTGTTGACGTGCGAAATCTCAAGCAAAGCCGTTCCATTGCCGCTAGCCATGATTTCATATCTCCGGTGCGTTTTCGGTTGGAGACAACACTCCCGCCCCGGGGAAGATAAAACCGCATCTCCCCCGGAACAGAAAAAACGGAGCAGTACCGCACTCGTATTTCTAATATCCCTTTGCTGTAATGCCGCGGAGGGGGAAATACTTGGTGACGTATTCGTAGACGGTCATTTCCGAATCGCCTTCACTCGTAACCGTGACCAGCGGGCCGTCGCAAATCATTTCCCGGTCAAATACGTAGTCATCGTTCAGAACAAGCGCCACAGCCATGCGCACGCCAATCTGCCCTTCTTCCTGGAAAGGAAGCGCAACGTCGGCGGCCAAATCGCCCTTGAGCATCATGTCCGCCGCGTCAAGAATGCCGTCATACCCGATGAGCACCATATCCTTCGGGTTCAGACCGTCGGTCTTGACCGCCGCGACCATCCCAACGGCCATCTGGTCGTTGCAGGCGAAAATGCCTTTGATGTCGGGGTTGGCGGTCAGCATGTTGGTCGTGACATTGGCGGCGAGATCCGAACGCCATTCGGCTGTATTCTCAACAACCGTTATTTCGGGGAAATTACTCATCGCATCCAGGAAGCCTTTGCGGCGATCAACGCCAGTCGACTGCGCAAGCAGGCCGGTGATCAAACCGACTTTACCTTTGCCGCCCAGTTTGTCGGCCATATACATGCCCGCCTTATAGGCTCCATACACGTCATCCGCGCCGACATAGGCGTCATACATGGCGGGGTCGGAAATTCTGGTGTCGAAATTGATAATCTTGATGCCTGCGTCACGCGCTTTGCGAATGGCGGGAATAATTCCGTCGGAACTTGCAGCGGAAATAATAATGGCGTCAACGCCCTGCTCAACGGCGGACTCGACCATGGCAACCTGCTTTTCCAAATCAACTTCTTCCTGCGGCAACGCGATACTCATTTCAACGCCGATATTCTTTGCTTCAAGAATGGCGGAGTCGGCGCAGGCGATCCACCACGGATTGTTCAGCGTTTTACCGATCCAGGAAATTTTGATCGGTTGACCGTTCTTCTTCGTCACAGGCCGATCGGCAGCGCCAATCATGGCGCTCATCCCCAAACACATGGCAATCGTCAAAGCAATCAATTTCCGCATGTTTTCCCTTTCATCCGCAATATGGCGACATTCCAGGCCGGAACACCCCAGCCCCGCGTTCAATGAAACTATTCGTGCATATTCATCTATTCGGATACATCTCAAGGAAATACAGTAAGGTATGGCTCGAAAACAGCTAAATCGTGATAGCGCATGCAGAAATATGCAGAGCCAAAGCATTTGAAGCCCGACAGGCACATTTGGTACTGCGATAAGGTTCTATACTAATAAAATACACCCACATTTATAAATAGTCAAATAAATTTAATCGAATATTTTATAAACATCACTGATACTGTACAGCAAGCCTATTATACCTAATGTTGCCCCAAACGCTATCAGCGCTTGAGGCTTGGCCCTGATATCTCTCGAAAACAAAAACGAAACAGCCATATCGTGTGACACTCCAAGGTTTCATGGCTTTCTCTTTACTTCCAATACAATATTTTTTCCTTATTGAACTTGCTTTTTACAATCCATGACATATCTTTACTAAATGC
>DAIPJX010000084.1:0-8972 GCA_036770065.1 Planctomycetota bacterium | reverse complement strand
GCCGCAGGATAAAAAATTGGGGAGCGCTGTTCGCGCCCCCAAACCCTCTGCGAATCCGTGTCGGACACACGGTTTTTTTCTGAATGCGAAACGTTTATATGCCTACGGCATGAAACCGTTCTCGACGCTACGGCGCAATAACGCCAGCCAACGGCTGTCGCCGGCCAAATCGCCAAACAACGACACGTCCGCTCCGAACGCCCCAACCGGATCGCCCGATTCAAACATGCCGTGAACCCTCGCCGCATCCATAACGCCATCCTGATACACATACGGCAAACGACCTTCATGCCACATGCGCATATAGCGGATAAAGACGCCAACCAGCACCGCCGTCGAAACCGGCTCCACTCCCCTCGCATAACACTCGCGCAACGTCGGCGCAATCATCGCCGGAATCTTCGAAAAACCGTCCGCGCCGACCCGCTGATTCGTATCGCAAATATACGGGTTGCCGAAACGTTCAAGAACCACATCCCGATACGCCGACAAATCAAGCGGACACGGCGTCAAACACGGAATCACATCATCCGTCACATAACGATGCGCCATGGCATGAATGCCCGGATCAGCCACATCCTCATGAATATGCAACAACCCGCGAAGCGTCCCCGCCCAGGCAACACCCGCATGCGTCACATTCAAAATGCGAATCTTCGCCTCCTCATACGGTCCCACATCGCCAACCATCTCAACCCCGGCATCCTCCAGCTTCGGCCGGCCGGCAATAAAATCATCCTCCACAACCCATTGAATAAACGACTCGCCCATCACCGGAACCGCATCGGCAACACCAGTCGCCGCCAACACCCGCTCCGCAATGTCCGGCGTCGGACGGGGCGTTATCCTGTCAACCATGCAGCAAGGCGATGTTGTGTTTTTTTCCACCCACGCAGCCAAATCGCTCGATCCGCGCAACTCGAGGAATTCCAGAAAACCTTCCCGGAACCGGAGGCCGTTGTGCCGGACATTGTCGCAGCTGAGAAGCGTCACCGCGCCGCCTCCATTCCGGCGGCGCGCTTCCAGAATGCGCGCAAGCGCACCGTAAATCGTCGTATGGCCGCCGGAGATGTCGGAGGCCAATTCGGGATTCGACCGGTCCAGCCGAAATGCCGTATTCTGGTAATAGCCGCCTTCGGTTACTGTGAACGCGATGACCCGCGTTTCCTCTCGTTTGCCGACCGCGACCAGATTGGACAAATCTTTGTCCCAGTCGACAACGTTGCGAATGGACGATATTTTCTCATAGTTCCGTTCGCCGGAGGGCGTGACTGTTTCAAGCGTGTATTCGCAATGTTGCCGGGCGAGTTTTTCCAATGTCGGCGTCACATCGTCGCGAATGTTTCCGAGCGTTATCGACCATTCTGTTGCGCCGTGCTTGATCAACTCATTCAAGTACCATGCCTGGTGCGCCCTGTGAAACGAACCCGCACCAATATGCAACCATGTACATTGCGCCATGCTCCACCCTCCTCTTCCATATTGGCAGTAAAATTCCTTAGCCCGGCTTCCGCCGGACCGGTTTTTTACCTTCGAGCCGCGTCAAGATCAATAAACACGGCCGCCATCCGCATCCTCCCACATATCGGCGTTTTCACCCATATGCGGCTTCAACGCATCGGAGAGCGCGGAAACCCTCGCCATCACATCGGTCGGAACAACCGTCCCAAACGTTTTCAAATTGTCCGCAAGCTGCGCCTCGCTGCGCGCGCCTATCAAAACACTCCCAACCCCCGGACGGGACCGCAGCCACGACAACGACAACGCCGCCATCGAATATCCCGTCTCATCGGCGATTTTCCCCAAATCCGCCAAAAAGCCGAATATTTCCTTCTCAAACCCGGTATCCGAATGCCGACCCGCCTTCCACTCGCCCGAGTAATACCGCGTCTGGCGACGCGCCAACGGAACATCCTCAACCGTCTTGAACTTGCCCGTCAACAACCCCTGCCCCAACGGGCAATACGGCCAAATGGAAATATCCGCGGCCTTCGCCGCGTCCGTTACGCCATGCTCAATCTGCCGCCAAAGAATATTGTACGGAAGCTGGTCGGTCAACACGCCGACCCCCGCAACCCCGCCAAGACACCGCACGCCAAAATTACACACGCCCATATGGGCAACCTTGCCGTCCGACTTGAGCCGCTCAAACGCACGAAGCGTCTCCTCCATCGGAACAACCCGACTCGGCCAATGAATCTGGTACAAATCAATGCAATCAACGCCCAACCGCTCCAAACTCGCTTCGCACGAAGCAATGACCCTGTCATACGCCAAATCGGCGGCGACCGCCTTCGTCGCAATCATCACCTTGTCGCGAATGCCCTTGACCGCCTTGCCCAACACCACTTCGGATGCGCCGTCGCCATACGCCGCCGCCGTGTCCAACAAATTGACCCCGTTGTCCACCGCCATCCTGATCGTCCGGATGGAATCGGACTCTTCATTTTCGCCCCAAATCGCGGCGCCCGAAAACGCCCACGTGCCCAAAGAAAAACGGGAAACCCGCACCCCTTCCTTCAACTCCACATAGTCCATCGCCGACCTTTCCATAAAAAACCGGATTTTCCTTTTCACAACCGCTCTTACCTGAATAATATCCATGGATACGACAATAAGCGCAAGGGGTGCGCTTGACAATGAAAAGAAGGATGCGCCATGAACAAACAACCGGGTCTTGAAACGCTCGCCCTGCACGCGGGGCACACGCCCGACTCCGCCACCGGGTCGCGGGCCGTGCCGCTGTACCAAACCTCAGCCTTTGTCTTCCCCTCGGCCGAAGAAGCGGCCGCGAGATTCGCACTGGAATCGTTCGGACCCATCTACACCAGATTGAACAACCCCACCACCAGCATTATGGAAGAGCGCCTCGCCGCCTACCACGGATGCACCGGAGCCGTCGCCGCCGCAACCGGAATGGCCGCCATATTCAACACCGTCGCCACCCTGGCCGGCATGGGGCAAAACTTCGTCTCCACCTCCAGCCTGTACGGCGGAACCGTGACCCTCTTCAATTACGACTTGAAACGCTTCGGCATCGAAGCGCGATACGTCGATTCGTCCAAGCCGGAAAACTTCGAGGAAAAAATCGACGAAAACACCCGTTTTCTCTACGTCGAATCGGTCGGAAACCCGAAAGGAAACGTCGACGACTTCTCCGCCGTCGCCGATATCGCCCATAAACACGGACTGCCGCTGATAATCGACTGCACCTTCACCCCGCCCCCCATGTTCGACGCAATCACGGCGGGCGCCGACGTCATCATCCACTCGCTCACCAAAATCATCGGCGGACACGGACTCTCCATGGGCGGCGTCACCATCGAAAATCCGAACTTCGACTGGAAAAAAAGCGGCAAATTCCCGCAATTGACCGAACCCGACGAAAGCTATCACGGCGTCAATTTCTGGGATCTGTTCGGCAACCACGACAAAGCGGTCGCGCGCGGACAAGCGTTGACGCTGAAAATCCGCACCGGCGTCCTCCGAAACATCGGCGCGACAATATCCCCGTTCAACTCGTGGAACATCATAACCGGACTCGAAACGCTCCCCATGCGCGCCGAACGCCATTGTAAAAACGCCATGGAAATCGCCCTCTGGCTCGATACGCATCCGCTCGTCGAATGGGTCGAATTCGCCGGACTCTCAAGCCACCGCGATTACCCCAACGCGAAAAAATACATGCCGCTCGGACCCAGCGCCGTCTTCTCCTTCGGCGTCAAGGGCGGTTTCGCGGCCGGGAAAAAATTCCTCGATTCGGTCAAGATGATCTCGATGCTCGCCAACCTGCTCGACGCAAAAACATTGGTCACCCATCCGGCCTCAATGACCCATATGCAATTGACCCCGGAAGAACAACTGGCAAGCGGAGTCAGGCCGGAAACGCTGCGCCTCTCGGTCGGACTCGAAAACGTGGACGACATCCGGAACGACATCGATCAGGCGCTGAAGGCCGCGGTCAAGTAACGCGACAGTATCATGTGAGTATCGTTTATCAGCATCCATTCACTCTTTGTGGAGCGACGTTTTGGCTATAATACCGATCCGAAAATATCCGGACCCGATCCTGCGGGAACCGGCGAAACCGGTTACGATAATAGATCAGAAACTCCGCCAACTGGCGGCGGACATGATAGAAACAATGGAAGAGGCAAACGGCGTCGGACTCGCCGCGCCGCAGGTCGGCGTCGGACTGCGAATGGTCATCGTCGATTTCGATCCGGAAAACGGCGACCCGCGCGTTCTCATCAACCCGGTCATCACCAGGCGTTCCGGGAAAAAAGAACTGAACGACGAAGGCTGCCTCAGCTTTCCCAACCTGCGCGGACAAGTGAAACGCAGTCCGCGTGTCGTCTGCGAAGCGCAAAACCTTGACGGCGACATCGTCGAATATCAGGGCGAAGGCTTGTCCGCCCGGGCTATTCAACACGAACTCGACCACCTCGACGGCATGCTCTTCGTCGATAAGGTCGGACCGTCCGACAAACTGAAACTCAGAAACGATCTGGAAGAAATGGAAGACGAGTACGCCGAAATCCACGGCGGACTGGCCGACGAACAATAGGAAGAACCCCATGGAATTGCTCGCCCCCGCCGGAGATTTGCCCTGCCTCGAAGCAGCCATCGAGGCGGGGGCTGACGCCGTCTATTTCGGCTTGTCGCTCCTGAACGCCCGGCGCGGCGCGAAAAATTTCACACCCGCGGAACTCGAACGCGCAACGGAACTCGCCGACAAGCACGACGTCGCCACCCATCTGACCATGAACATCGATATTTCCAAACGGGAAACCGGCGCGGCCGCCCGAATCCTCGCCATGGCGAAGGATATCGGCGTCTCGGCCGTCATCGCCCGCGATTGGGCAATCGTCGGACTCTGGCAGGCAATGGCCGACGCGGCGGAAAGAAGAAACGAATCCTGCCCCGCCCTCCACCTCTCCACCCAAACCGCCGTCACCAACCGCCATGGCGCAATGATGGCGAAGGAAATGGGCGCGACCCGCATCGTTCTCGCCCGAGAACTGTCCCTGGATGAAATCCGCGACATCGGCGGCGTCGGCGGCGTCGAAATAGAAGTGTTCGCGCAGGGAGCCTTGTGCTACTCCATCTCCGGGCGTTGCCTCATGTCCAGTTGGGGCGGCGGACGAAGCGGCAACCGCGGCCTGTGCGCAAGCCCGTGCCGGGTGCCGTGGGCGGTCGACGGCGAAACGGTCGGAACCGCCATGTCGATGCGCGACCTCGTCACCGTCGACAGACTGGGCGAACTCAACGCAGCCGGCGTCGACGCGATCAAAATCGAAGGCAGATTGAAAAAACCCGAATGGGTCAGGGAAGCCGTCGGACTCTACCGAACCGCCCTGGGACCGCGAAAAACCGCGCAAAAGGAATTGACCCGAGTCGACGCCGACACCGTCGTACGCGCGAAAAATCTCGCCGCCTACGCGGGCCGCGAAACGACATCCGACTATCTCGACGGCAGTTTTCACATGCTGACCGGCGCCGCCGCCCGAAAATCGTCCCGCGCCGCCGCTCAGGAAATCAACGACTTCCTCGCCGCGACCGAACCGACGGCGCCGCGCGAACGCGCCGACAAAACCTATTCCATCGACATCACCGTCACCGACAAGGGATTATCCTGCCGCTGCGCGTTCAACGGCAAAAGCGATATGTGGCGCATGCCGAAAACCCGTATCCGGCGGGAAAAGAAAGCGACCTCCATAGAAGAACTTTTCCAATACCTCAAGGAAAGCCCGTTCGGCGAAACAACACTCTCCGAAGCCTATTCCAACGAACCCGACTTCATGCTGCCGCCGCGCAACGTCAAGGCCATCGTCGCCAACGTCGGAACTTTCATCAACCGCCTGACCGGGCAATCGGACGACGGCGCCGACTCCGTCCTCAAGGCCCCGCTCCCGGACGAAGCGCGCGCCGCCCTCGCCGCGCCCGAACCGCACAAGGACAATTGCCGCGCGCTCGGCGAGCGCCCAAACCAGGCGCGGATTTCAGTCAAGCAACTCAATTCAAGCCTGCTCCCGGTACTGCACGGAGTCGACCTCATCTTGCAAAACGCGGGACCGGGGGATATGGATTTCGTCGCCAAATTCGTCGAACCGGAAGAAATAACCGTGTCTTTCCCCGAAGTCTATTTTCCCGGCGAATCGGAAGCGGTGCTTCGCCTGGCCGAATATTGCAAAGAGAAAAACATCAAGGTCGAAGCGAACTGCTGGGGTTCGATCTGGCTCTGCCGGCAACTCGGGCTGCGCTTTATCGCCGGTCCGGGCATTCCCGTCCTGAACCATCTGGCGGTGAAATGCCTGCGCGACCTCGGCGCGGAAGCGGCAACCATGTCTGTCGAAGCGGACCGGCGACAAATCGAAGACGTCGCCGCCGCCGCCTGCCTGCCGATAAACCTGATCGTCTACGCGCGGCCTGTCCTCGCCTATACCCGCATTCCGCCAAACAGCCTATTGCCGACAACAAGCGAGGCGAACCCGGACGGCGCCTGGACCGACCGGCGCGGCATCAGCCTGCAACCCGAAACGGCAAGTTCAATAACCGTTTTCCGCAGCCTCACCGCCTTCGACTGGAAAACGCTCCACAACCCGAAAATCAAAGTCGCCAACCTGACCATGGATCTCTCCGGCGAATCGTATCCGCTGGACGTATGGAAACGCTTTATCAAGCCGGGCGGAAAAAAAGGATTCCTGTTCAATTACGACCGGGGGCTGCAATGACGCCCGCCCGGTACAGCCAACGACTCGACTCCCTTCTCCAAAACGCCGCCGACGCATACCGCCGCCATGACGACGCCGCATTCACGGCGAAGCTGGAGGAGGCAATCGACGCCGCGCCGTACCGCGTGGATCTCGTTTTCGATTTGGCCAATCATCATATTCAAACAAACAACCCCGAAAAAGCGCTGCTCCTCTTTCGCGCATTGACCGACCGGTACCCGCGAGACATCGACGCATCGACCTGTCTCGCCCACTGGCTGCGCCAGGCGGGAGACCCGGACGAAGCGGAACAGCGCCGGCTGGCCATCGCAAAGCTCCGCAAAAGCCGCGCCGACGATCTGGCCGCCGTCTGGCGGATTATCGACGATCGCCTGTCCCGCCCCGTTTCCGGCGCGTTGCCGACAGAAGACGATGTTGGAAACGCGCCCGCAATCGTCGTTCTCGGATTCGTGCTGGCGGAAGACGGCTCCATGCGGCGCCCTCTCATCGACCGCCTGGAAAAAACGCTGGAAGCGGCCAAAGCCTTCCCTGCCGCGCCCGTCATCGTCACCGGCGGCGTTCCCCGCGCGGGCATGGTGGAAGCGAAAACAATGCATGCGTGGCTGGCCGAACGCGGCGTCGACGACGCGCGAATCCATGAAGAGGGCTATGCCCGGGACGTCGTGGAAAACATCGTCTATTCCCGCCCCATTCTCGACCGCCTGAACACCGGCGCGGCAATCGTCATCACCTCCGCCGGCAATGTCGGGCGGGCCGGAGCGGCCATGGAAATTCACGCCCGGATGAACGGTTCGGGCTTCAGCGTGCCCGACGCGGTCGCGGCGCGGGAAGACGACGACGCGCACCCGAAAGAAACGCTTAAATTATACCGCGACGCGCTCCGCGCCTACGGCATGCCGATGATGCGGACATATCCGCACCTGATCGAATTGTAATAATCGGCCGCGGAGAAACAACCATGCGAAAACATCCGGAAGACGCTTGTCTCACCGCCCTCATTTCCGCCCTCGTCATTCTCATGCTGATCGAAGCCGCGCGGCGCCACTTTTTTCCCGGTTCTTCTCCATGGTCGATCCGCGCCGCCGCCGGATGTCTCGCCTGGCTTGTTTCCATCGGCATGGCGAAAGCGGCGTCCGTGGGCGCGCACATCCGTGTCGCCTGCATCGACTCCATGGTCAGTCCGACCGTGCGCCGCCGGCTGTCGCAGTTCGCCGACATCGTTTTCCTTCTTTTCTGTCTCGCGTCCTTCATGGTCGGAACCGCCGTCCTGTACCGCTCGCTATTGCGAACGGATCCGTTCACCAACCGCATCATTTATGCCGCCATTCCCGCCGGTTCGGCATTGACCATCCTGCGGCTTCTCCAACGCCTTGTGAAAAACGGGCCGGAGGACGATGCATGACGCCGTTCGATCCCGGCCTTCTCCCGCTCGCCACTCTGCTCCTGATTCTGCTTGCAGCGCTCACCGTGCCGCTGGCGGCGGCGGTGTTTTTTGCTCTCGCGTTTCTTCTGTTCCTCAACCCGCAACCGCTTCCGGACGGATTCCTCTCTTCGTACAGCCTGGCAATGCGGCTCAATTCCCAGGCGCTGATTTCGACCCCGCTCTTCGCGCTTGCGGGAGAGCTTGCCGTCGCGGCGGGAATAACCGAACGGCTTCTTCGCCTTGTCGACGCGCTTCTCTGCGCAGGCAACCACGCGATTGGAAAACGCGCCGTCGCCGGCTGCGCCCTCTACGCCACCGTATCCGGCGTCGGCCAGGCCGCCGTGCGGGAATGCGGCAAACAACTCGTCCCCGCCATGCTCAAGGCCGGATACAAAAATTCAACCGCCGCCGCCCTCCTCGCCTGCGCGGCGGCGACAAGCATCGTCATACCGGCAAGCATACCCCTGACCATCTACGCCGCCACCGTCGGAATGCAGACGAACATCGTCTTCACCGCCAGCTTCGTGCCCGGCGTTTTCCTGGCGCTTCTTCTCTATGCCGCGGTCGCCGTCCATGATCGCCGGAACAAATACGCGGCGGCGACCGCGACGGAAACGTTTTCCACGGGAAAACTGCGCGCACTCAAAGACGCGCGCTGGTCGATTGCGTTGCCGCTGCTCGTCCTGTCGTTTTTGTTCACCGGATTTTTAACCGCTCCGGAAGCGGCGGCGTTCGCCTCCGCCTACGCCGCACTCGTCGGCCTGTTTGTCCACAAGCAACTGGATGCGCCCCAAATTCGGGCCGCCGCCGTCCGC
>DAIPJX010000083.1:0-8988 GCA_036770065.1 Planctomycetota bacterium | reverse complement strand
CTTTTTTACGGCTGAAAACTATTCACCCAGCAGGGATTTTTCGTACTTCATGTAGTTCGCCATCTGGCCGTCGATATAGTCGATGCCTTCCTGCACGGTGAAGTAGTTGGCGTCGACGAAGTTCTTCTGGCATTCGGCGATGTAGTCGGGATTCTCGGCGACCTTCTTGGAGGCGGCGTTGAATTTTTCGATAATGGCCTTGTCGGTGCCTTTCGGGAACGCGACATAGAAGAACTTGTCGAAAACAAGCGGATAGCCGTAATCGGCAAACAGGGGAGCGTCTTCGGCGCCGGTCAATTTCTGATCGGAAAGGATGCCGACGCACTTGAACTCGTTGTTGTCCATGTAGCCGCGAATCAGGCCGTACTGGGTGCCGATGATGTCGATGCGGCCGCCGAGAAGGGCGGTGATTTTTTCGGACGCGGTGCCGGCGTCGGCGATGTTGAACTTGATGCCGGCCGCTTCTTCAAGCGCCAAAACGTGGAGGTGGGTGAACGAACCCGTTTCGGTCGCGAAAGAAACCTTGTTCGGATTGGCCTTGACGTATTCGACCAGTTCCTTCGGATTGCTGAAGGGCGCGTTGATGTTGGACGCGAAGCAGTTCGACCTGTCGATAACCGGCATGGCGGCGACTTCCAGGTCAGTGGTGACGTTCTGGTCGACGATTTCCATAATCTTGCCGATAAGGGCGCCGGAGTGATAGAACAGCGCGCGGTACCCGTTCGGGCGGGCCGAGGCGACGTCGTTCATGCCGATTGCGCCGCCGGCGCCGGCCACGTTGACGACGACCATGGACTGGCCCAGTTCACGTTCGAGATATTTCAAAAACACGCGGCAGTTAATGTCGCTGTCGCCGCCCGGATTGGCGGGAACGACGAATTCGACCGGCCGTTCCGGCCATTTGGTATCGGCGGCGGAGACGCACATGCCGAACATGCCGACAAGCGCAAAAGCCAGAATCGCTGTTTTGCAGAATTTCATAGACTCTCCTTTTTACAATAAAAATACCGCACAGTGTTTCCTCTTGTAAATCCCCGCAACCTTATATGCTCACATCATCCTTGGCCGAAAGACCCGCAGCCTTCAATTCGCGCGAACGCTTGATTTGCTTGTACGCGGTCAAGCCGACGGAAAACAGCGCAATCGCCAGGAAAAATACGCAAATGGGCGACGTGTACATCGGCGCAAACGAGTTCTGGTGCAGCATCAGGCCGCGGCGCAGATTGGTCTCCGCCATGGGGCCGAGGATAAAGCCCAGAATGAACGGCGCGACCGGAATCTTGAACACGCTGAAGCCGAATCCAAGAATGCCGAACAGAATGACCGACCAGATATCGAAGATGCGGCTGTTGAGGCCGTATGCGCCGACGCCGCACAGACAAAAGATAATCGGCAGAAGAATATGTTTCGGAATCGACAGCAACTTCACGAAAATACGCAGGCCGTAGAATTCAAGGAGCAGCATGATGAACGAGGCAATGATCATGGCGGCGAAAATCGCGTACACAAGATTGGTGTGCTCGACGAACAAACGCGGACCCGGGCTGATGCCGTGAATCATCAAACCGCCCAGCAGCATGGCCGTCACCGTGTCGCCGGGAATGCCAAGGGTAAGCAGCGGAATCATGGCGCCGCCGATGGCGGCATTGTTGGACGCTTCCGGCGCGACGATGCCGTCGATAATGCCGGTGCCGAATTTCTCGGGATGTTTCGACTGGTTCTTCGCGACGGAGTAGGCGAGGATATTGGACGTTCCGCCGCCGATGCCGGGCAGGATGCCGATGCCGAGACCGATCAGGCACGAACGGAACATATTGAGTTGCTGGCCCCAGAATTCGTTCCAGGTGAAGCCGAAGCCCTTGATGCTCTTCATGTCGGGCTGGGTGATTTCCTCTTTCGATTCCTTGCCCGCGTCCCTGGCGGATGCGATGATTTCGCCGACGGCGAACAGGCCGATCATGACGGTCAGCATATCAAACCCGGCCAGAAGCTGGCCGCTGCCGAAGGTAAAACGACGAGCCGAGTCAATGGGGGCGATGCCGATGGTCGCGAACATAAAGCCAAGCGTTCCGGAGAAAATACCCTTGATCAGATGCGCGCCGGACAGGGTGGCGATCATGGTAAGGGAGAAGAACGCAATGGAGAAATATTCAAAATTGCCGAATTCGATGGCGATTTTGGCGAGGAACGGCGAAATGAACATCAAGGCGACAATGGACAGCACCGTTCCAATAAAGGAAAAGACGATACCGACGCCGAGCGCTTTCGGGGCCATGCCCTTGGCAGCCAACGGGTGGCCGTCAAAGCAGGTGGCGACGGATGAAGGCGTGCCCGGAATACGCAGGAGAACGGCAGAGATAAGGCCGCCGGATACGCCGCCGATATAAAGCGCCATCAGGATGGTGAAAGCGACAATGGGATCCATGCCATAGGTAACAGGCAGGAAAAGCGCCACAGCCATGGTTGCGGACAATCCGGGAATAGCGCCGAAAACAATGCCGACTCCAACGCAAATGAAGGCGAGAAACAGCCCCCACGGCGTACAAACATCGGCAAAACCCCGAATAATCAAATCTATTGTGGACATAAAAAACGCTCCTGTCAATTTATGGAATGGTTATGACAAGTACGGTATGCGTACGGGAAGGTCTTCGAAAAGACCGGGAGGGAGCGAAAGACTCAACCCTTGACGGAATGCAATGAACACGACAATGGCCACAACAAGGGAAATTCCAAAAAATGCGCCGGGCCGGAATTTACTCTTGGGGGTGAGAACCCACATTTGCAGGAACATGCACAGGGTTGAAGAAATGATGAAACCAAGCCATTCATACGATATGGCGTAGAGCAGAATAATGACAAATGTTTTCAGAACCGGGATAGCGTCGCGCAATTCCAGCGAACTGATGAAAACCGGGCGCGCGCCGGTTGCCGCATCCTTGTTCTTGACCGCGGCCAGTGCTCTGATGCCGTTAAGCACTTGAAAAACACCCAGAACGACGACAAGGCAACCAAGAATTTCCGGAATCATTTTGGCGCTGACGCTGACCATGCTTCTCGTTCTGATAAACGTCGAGTGGTACAGATAGAAAGCAGCCAGGGCCAGCATAAGCACGCCCAGAATGATTTCCTTGTACCGTTGGAAAAAGGTGCTCTCCTTCATGCGTATCTCCCTAAACAAGGCATAAACCGCGACCTCCCATCTTCAAACAGCAGAGGGGATGGGAATGAATATTGTGATACGGCATAAAATTAGCTGGTGAATGGCAATGAAGATTTGCCTCCCCTGATTATTTTATGTTATCACATAAAATTACATTGTCAAGCGGATGCCGATCATTTTTGCGCTTTTCCCGTTTATTCCATGTAACATGCTATTATATAGTGAATAAAAGATGTTCAACTGCAAAAAATCTGAAGATGCCAATACAAAATCCAAACCCTCCACCTGTGAAATACCCTGGAATGAATTTGCCGATTGACTAATGGACTATTATGTAATAACATAGAATTGTACTAGAAATCATTCTGACAAACTTGGAGAAGCCATGACTTCCCACGACGTTTCAATACAACCCCAAACCGTGGCGGCAAAAGTATACAAACAACTCTGCTCCGATATTGTAAATGGCGTTTTCCCGCCAGGCACACACTTGGTAAAGAGGGTTATTGCAAAGCGCTACGGCGTAAGCGTTCCGCCCGTCATCGAAGCCTGCCTCAGACTGGAAAATGAAGGATTGGTGGAAAGCTCCCCGCTTGTCGGTTCGTTCGTGCCAATGATAACGCACGAGACGCTGGCGGAAGAGCATATCCTGAGGGAAGCCATTGAATGCCAGATAGCAAGGGAATTCGCCTTCCGCGCCTCCGACCAGGATCGGGAAGTCATGATGCGTTTGGCAAAAGAAGTGGACGATATAGAACGCGACCGGGATCCGACGGACAAAAACATCAATAAACTATATCAGCAAGCGCATTCGAATTACCATGTCATGCTTGCAAAATTATGCCGCGTCGGTTTGTTGTACCAACAAGTCAAAAAAATGTGGTTTCGTCGACTCATGTTTGTCTGGAACGTGGATAAAAAACGCTTTCCCACTCCGACGGACTGGCATGCCACCCTCACACTGGCTCTAAACAGCGGCAACCCGGAACGGGCGGAAATGGCAATGCGCCACCACTTCAACATCAATACAGCCCGCAAAAAAACGGTTATCCCGGAAAGCATCCACCAGGACGGCGGTTTTTTTGGCGACGTATTTTCGTCAACCCGGGTTCAAGAGGAATTGGCCGACAGCGCCCTCGACCTCGTCGCCAATGAAATGTAATTTCATTGTACTACTACCCCAATAAATACATACAGTTATAAGAATTTGTATTTAAGCGACCTATTTTTGCCCTTTTATGTTTTGAAGTTGACTAGCGTATTTCATGTAATAACATGAAATAATTAGTTATTTAATTATACGGTTTATCATCACGCAGGGAGAGCTTTATGCAGCGTCTTGCCAATATACTACAACCGGTTGAACTGCCAAATGTTGTACGGATAACACAGACCTTCCCCACGAAAAAACTTGCCGACCCGGTTCAAGCACTCCGCGATGCGTTTACAACCTGCCCGGCAACTGAACGAATACAACCAGGCATGACCATAGCCATTACCGTCGGCAGTCGTGGCATCGCCATGTTGGTGGAACTGGTCCGGACACTGGTCGAAGAAGTAAAAAATCGCGGCGCCCTCCCCTTTATCGTCCCGGCAATGGGCAGTCATGGCGGCGCCACCGCCGAAGGACAAAAAGAGCTGCTCGAGGGTCTTGGCATTACCGAAGAAAGCGCCGGCTGCCCGATCCGTTCAAGCATGGAAATTGTCGAGACCGGCCGCATCGCCAACGGCATGGCGGTTTCACTCGACAAAAACGCATCCGAAGCCGACGGCATTATCGTATTCAACCGGATTAAACCGCACAATTCATTCCGCCACCCCGTCGAGAGCGGTTTATGCAAAATGCTCGCCATCGGCCTTGGCAAGCGCCAGGGCGCACACCATTGCCACAGTCTCGGCATGATGGAAATCGGCGGCCTGATCGAGCAAATGGCGGAAGTGCAATTGCGAAACAAACGCATCCTGATGGGCGTCGCCTCAATGGAAAACGCGTACGATCAGATTTTCCGCATCGTCGCCTTCCCGGCGGAAGGATTGATCGCGGGAGAAAAAGAAGCGCTTATCGAAGCGAAAGACAATATGCCGCGCCTGCTCCTGAACCCTCTCGACGCGCTCATCGTCGATCAATCGGGAAAGGAATTCTCCGGCGGCGGCATCGACGCCAACATCACCGGCGTCTGCGGCGCGGGCATTGTCATGTCCGACGCCCGAATTACCCGAATAGCCATTCTCGACCTGTCCGAAAAAAGCCACGGCAACGCCCACGGCATGGGCCTGGCCCACGTCACAACGCGCAAACTGGCGGATAAAATAGATTATGCCGCCACCTATGCAAACGCCCTGACCTCCCGCGTCATGGCGTCCGGCCGAACTCCCATTGTCCTGGAAAACGACGAACTCGCCATCAAGGCCGCCGCCTATTCCTGCAACGTGCCCGACGGCAAACAGGTCCGGCTGATGCGCATTCCAAACACTCTCCACCTGCGCGAAGCGTATATTTCCGAACCGCTCCTCGCCGAAGCGGCCCGCACCCCCGGCGTCACCATCCTCGGCGATCCGCACCCAATGCGTTTCGACAAGAACGGCCGGCTCGCCGACAGCTGGCATTTCTCACCCGAATCGGATGAAGAATAAGGAACGACAATCATGGCCGACACCACTCCCCGCTATCTCAAATTGAACGATCGCGACAATGTCGCGGTCGTCGCCAACGACGGCGGCCTGCCCGCCGGAAGCCGTTTCGCCGACGGCCTGACGCTGGTGGAAAATGTGCCGCAAGCGCATAAAGCGGCGCTGGCGGACATCAAAAAGGACGAACCAATCGTCCGCTACGGCGTAGCCATCGGCTACGCGCTGGAAAATATTCCGCGAGGCGGATGGGTAAGCGAAGCCCGCATGCGCATGCCGTCGCCGCCCGATTTGGAAACGTTGCGCCGGCGCCTGTCCTCGTTTGTCCCGTATGAAAAGAGCGCCGAGCCGCTCACCGGATACACATTCGAAGGCTACCGCAACCAGGACGGATCGGTCGGCACGCGCAATCTTCTTGCGCTCAGTACGACCGTCCAGTGCGCCGCGCCGATTGCCCGCATCGCGGCGGATCGGATTCGCGCCGAATTGTTGCCGAAATATCCCAACGTCGACGGGGTGGTGGCGATTGAGCATATTTACGGATGCGGCGTCGCCATCGATGCGCCCGACGCCTATATTCCCATTCGCAGTTTGCAGAATATCGCCAAAAATCCCAACTTCGGGGGCTTGCCGCTTCTGGTTGCGCTTGGATGCGAAAAGTTGACGCCGGAACGTTTTTTCCCCGAGGGTTCGATTCCCGAATCCCCGTTGACCCGCGCAGGCGAACCGCATGTCATTTCGCTTCAGGACGAGTCGCTTACCGGGTTCGAGAGCATGGTGCGGGCGGTGATGGACGCGGCGGAAAAACGTCTCGTTCTTCTTAACGCCCGGCGGCGCGAGACCTGCCCCGCATCCGATCTCGTACTTGGGCTGCAATGCGGCGGAAGCGACGCGTTTTCCGGCGCGGCGGCGAATCCGGCGGTCGGCATTGCCGCGGATATGCTGGTGCGTGCCGGCGGCACGGTGTTCTTTTCCGAAAACACGGAAGTCCGCGACGGCATCGATCAACTCGTCGCCAAGGCGGGCAACAAAAAAGCGGCGGAAGATTTGATTGCCGCAATGGCATGGTATGACGCGTATCTTGCGCGCGGCGGCGCCGACCGCAGCGCGAACACGACGCCGGGCAATAAAAAGGGCGGCTTGAACAACATTGTCGAGAAATCCATGGGATCGATTGCCAAATCAGGCAGCATGCCCATTACGGCGGTATTCGGCACGGGTGAAAAAATTCCCGTCGGCACGAAGGGGCTTCTCTACGTCGCTACGCCCGCCAGCGATATTGTGTGCGGCCCCTCGCAGGTCGCAGCCGGCATGAACATGTTGATTTTCGTGACTGGCCGCGGCACTCCGTATGGTTTGGCCGAGGTGCCGGTCATCAAGGTTGTCACGAGAACGGAACTCGCGAAGCGATGGCATGATTTGGTGGATATCGACGCGGGGCGCATTGTCACGGGCGATGCGACGATTGAGCAGATTGGGCATGAAGTGTTCCAAACGCTTCTCGACGTCGCGAGCGGCCGCAAATCCGCGGCCGAACGTCTCGGCATTCATAATTATATGGCCGTGTTCAATCCCGCGCCGATTACGTGAGCGTTTTGCGTTTACTGAATTCCACCGTGCCAACGACGATAATTTTCCGCCGTCTCGTTGAACTGATCCAGTATTTTTCCGGTGAAGTGCCGCACCATTTCGTCCACGGTTTTCGGGTTGCTGTAAAACGTCATCATCGGCGGCATGAACATGACTCCCATGGATGACAGTGCCGCCATATTTTTCAAATGAATCGGCGACAGCGGCGTTTCCCTCGCCGCCAGTATCAACTTCCGCCCTTCCTTAATCGTCACGTCGGCGGCGCGAAGCAGCAGGTTGTCGGAGTATCCCGAACAGATCCCCGCCACGGTTTTCATGCTGCACGGCACGACGATCATTCCCGCGCATTGAAATGATCCGCTGGCGATAGGCGCTCCCATATTTCGGTTGTCGTGGCATACATCCGCCAGTTGGTGAAATACGCCCGCTTGCTCCGGCGCTTCGTGGCGTAGCGTAAGCATGGCGTTGTCGCTCACTACAACATGCACTTCCCATCGTCCCGTTCGCCGCAGTTCCCGGAGAAGGTCTATCGCCAAGGCGCTTCCGCTCGCGCCCGTTATGCCGACAATTAAACGTTTTTTTCCGCCCTGTTCCATTACTCGCCCTCGCTGATATAATCTTCAAGACGAATCGCGTCAAGCAAACCGCGCGGCGCTTCGCATACTTCGGGAAACGGAACGCCAAATGGGCGCGTCGCGTCAATTCCCATTTTGGCGGACCGCTTGTCGTCCGGGTCCACCATTGGATCAACCGACGTGCCCATCGTGTTTGGAATCGTGAATGTGCACGTGTCCGGTCTCGTCCGCGTAGCCATTGCCCATAGCACTTCCTCGTCAAGAAAAACATCCACATCGTCATCCACCGCGAAGACGTATTTCAAATACCTGTCGCACGCAAACGCGGCGAGAATCGCTTCCCGCGCTTCGCCCGGCGCACTTTGTTCAATGGAAAGATAGCACATATACCTGCCGCATCCGGCGGGCGTCAGGTGCACTTGACGGATCCCTGGATGGCTTTCGCGGATTCTTCTGTATAACACCGCCTCTTTCGGAATCGACCCTATCAACACATGTTCCGCATGACCGATGAAGAGCGATTGGTAATATGCATCCCCGCGTGACGTCATGGCAAGCAGTCGAACCGACGGATCCATGTTCTTCGTCACCAAATCCCCCATGATGTTTCGACTGTGCCGGGTAAATTCACAGACCGGTCCTTCCTCCTGCTTGTCATTCCAGTCGGCTTCGCATTCCAGAACGATCTCCGCATCGGCGGGCACCATGAAATCTTCACCCCACGTCTCGCTTGGAACCAGCCGCAGCGGTTCCCCCAATGCGGACCCGCACATTTCATATTCTTTTGTTCCGATCTTTCCCTCCCACTGACTGCCCAGATAGAACCCGGGGTGATGTCCAATAACCACAACCAGTGGCGCTTTTTTTCCCATTCCGCCATATTTTTTCAAAATCATGCCGGTATGGTGATATGGTTCGGCATGAATGACGGCGGTTTTGTCGTCTTTGATTTGCATCCGTATCATGGCAAGATTGTTGTGGCCGCTCGTCGGGTCTTTCGTAATCGCGGACCCGCACAATATGTACGGCCCG
>DAIPJX010000289.1:0-2499 GCA_036770065.1 Planctomycetota bacterium | reverse complement strand
CGCCGGTCGTCTCATCATAATGCTCATTCTCGCCATGTTGACCAGCTTGTTGCTTGGCATGGGATTGCCGACTTCCGCAGCATATATGATCCTCGCCGTTCTCGTCGCTCCCGCCATCGTCAAAATGGGCGTATCGCCAATGGCCGCGCATATGTTTATCCTCTATTTCGGCGCGCTGTCGACTATCACGCCGCCTGTGGCGCTCTCCACCTTCGCGGCGGCCGGCATCGCCAAAGCGGGCATATGGGCGACAGGAATAGACGCGATGAAACTCGCTTCGGCCGGCTTCATCATCCCCTTCATATGGGTATACAATTCCGAACTTTTACTTATAGGCGATCCCTTCGATGTTACCTTCGCCATTGTTACCGCGATTGTAGGCTGCTCCATACTGGCCATCTGCCTCTTCGGATGGTGCATCACCAGAATTTCCGTCATAGGCCGACTGCTGCTCTTGCCTTGCGCAATCATGCTTATTCTGCCCAAACCGATGTGGGCTAATGGACTCGGACTGGTCTGCACAGTGCTCATCGTTTGGTTGGAGGTGATGTATCACAACAAAAAAGCCGGAACGACAGTGGTAAATTAACGTCACGCTACAGTATCACCTATTCATAGAAAGGCATAGGACTCCCATGGAAAACACACAGAAAACAGCAGTTGTCGTCAGCGCCCATTCCGCTGATTTTGTCTGGCGCGCGGCGGGAGCGATCGCGCTTCACGCCGAAAAAGGATATGCGGTGACAGTCGTTTGTCTCTCGTACGGCGAGCGAGGAGAATCGGCGAAGTTGTGGAAACTCCCGAACATGACGCTTGAACAAGTCAAGTCGGGCCGTAGGGAAGAAGCGGAAAAAGCGGCCAAGGAACTTGGCGTCGCCGATATCCAGTTCTGGGACATGGGAGACTATCCCATGGTCATTGCCCAAGAGCATTTGTTCCGTTTGGCCGAACTGTACAGAAAGGTCAGACCCGAGTTCATTCTCAGCCATTCCTTCCAGGATCCCTACAACTTTGACCACCCCATGGCCACCGATATGGCACAGCACGCCCGCGTCATCGCTCAGGCGCATGGCCATAATCCCGGGGAAAAAGTGTTGGGAGCGCCGCCCGTGTTTTTGTTCGAGCCGCACCAGCCCGAACAATGCAACTGGAAACCGACGGTGCTTCTGGACATCACCCCGGTATGGGAAAAGAAACGCGCCGCAATCGAATGCATGGCCGGGCAGGAACACTTGTGGGAATACTACACCCGTGTCGCTTTGCAACGCGGCGTTCAGGCCTCCCGCAACTCGAACCTAAAAATCAAATACGGCGAAGGCTATCAGAATGTCTTCCCGCATGTGGTGACGGTTCTGGCCTAGACATATCCGAATGTTTCCGAACAAAGAGCGCCCGCAGTGCCGGGCGCTTCTCTTATTATCGTACCGCGGAGAATAGAATGACGACAGCAAACATGCCGACCGCCGTTCCTTGCACAATGATGCGGGGCGGCACATCGAAAGGACTTTTTTTCCTGCGTGAAAACGTACCCGCCGATACGGCGGAACGGGATGCGTTCCTTCTTAGGGTCATGGGTTCGCCCGATGTCAGGCAAATAGACGGGGCGGGGGGCGCGGACCCCCTGACCAGCAAAGTCGCCTTTGTCTCGCGCTCCAACCGACCCGACGCCGACGTTGACTATCTGTTCCTTCAGGTCTTCGTCGACAAACCGCTGGTTTCCACGAGTCAGAATTGCGGCAATATTTTGGCGGGCGTCGCCCAATTCGCTCTCGAAAACGGATTGGTCGAGGCGTCGTCGCCGCATACCGACGTTCGCATTTATATGGAGAACGTGGATCAAATGGCGACGGCGAGAGTGCAAACGCCGAATGGCGTCGTGACCTATGCCGGCAGCGCCCGCATAGACGGCGTTCCCGGCACTGCCGCGCCGGTCGCCTTGTCCTTCGCCGACGCGGCCGGCTCCATGTGCGGTTCACTTCTCCCAACCGGCAACGCGGTTGACATCGTCAACGGCGTCGAAGTCACGCTTATCGACAACGGCATGCCCGTCGTCGTCATGCGTGCTTCGGATTTCGGCATCACCGGCAATGAAACGCGCGAAGAGCTGGAAGCCAATACGGAACTGCGCGAAAAAATCGAGGCGCTTCGACTGGCGGTCGGCCCCATGATGAATCTTGGCGATGTCAAAGAAAAATCCGTTCCGAAAATGACGCTGGTTTCGCCCGCCGTCAACGGCGGCTGCATCAATACGAGAAGTTTTATTCCGATTCGTTGCCATGCGTCGCTTGGCGTATTTGCGGCGCTGAGCGTCGCGACGGCGTGTCTTCTTCCCGGATCTCCCGCCTATGCGATTGCGCACATGCCGGAGGGAATGGAGAAGAATCTGGCGATTGAGCATCCCACCGGCGCGGTTGATGTCGCCATGACGGTGGAGGAGGGCAGCGGCGGCGTTCCGAAAATTACCCGTTCCGCTCTGGTTCGAACCGCCCGGAAAATATT
>DAIPJX010000288.1:0-2509 GCA_036770065.1 Planctomycetota bacterium | reverse complement strand
ATATTTTCCAGGCGGCGATTGGGACAGAATAGAAGCGGAAACGCGGTTTTTACGCTTTTGCCGGGACAAGGGGATCCGGCGGACGCCCCGCTTCCTGGCGGAGGATCGGGCAGCGTTTTTGGCGCTCCATGAATGGTTGGACGGCACGACGCTTAAGCCGGGCGCAGTGACAACCGATAATGTGGGGGATGCCGCCGCGTTTTTGAAAGAACTCCGGCGCGCGGCTCGTGACGCCGAACTTGCCGCCTACCCGGCGGCGCGCGACGCCTGTTTGCGCCTGGAGGACTTTTTCCGTTCGCCCCGGCAGCGGCTTCGGGAACTGAGAGACGCGTTGGCGGCAAACAGCCGGAAAGCGCCTGTGGCTGAAAAAGCGGAGCGCTTCCTGGAAACGGTTCTTCTTCCGAAATGGCCGCATATCGAAAGGCTCGCTTTGGAAAAAATCACCGTTCCCGATTTGACGACTCCATTCGACAGCCGGCTATGTTTTGTGTCGCCTTCGGATTTCGGTTTTCATAATGCATTGCTGTCGGCAAACGGCGAAGTGCGGTTTGTCGACTTCGAATACGCGGGACGGGATTCGGTTGCCAAGGCGATCGCCGACTTTGTCTGCCAACCAAGCGCACCGCCGCCAACCGGCGCGCTTGACATGCTCATTGACGCGGTTGCGGCGGGACCGCTAATTCGAAATGAACTGTCGGGCATCCTCGATATTGCGATGCCCTTGGCGCGAATGAAGTTTTGTTGCATTATCCTTAACGACTTTAAAAATATGGATGCAAAACGCCGATTGTTTTCGCTTGGTCCGGCGATGACAAACCGGTTGGCTGAACAACTCGATAAGGCGCGGGAATATGCGGAAGCGTATTTATAACCACTTTGCTACTGTACCGATTTTTTCTTTATTCAGGCATCGACGCCATGGCTGACCACGTCATTCTTCATGACAAGTTCTATTTTTTCGATTCGGCTGGTTGTCTCGCGGAACTGCGGAACAATCCGGAGACTCTGATCTTCGGCGCGGGACGGGCCGGCGCCATCATAGCGAAGGAACTCTTGAAAATCGGGGTTCAACCCAAGGGCTTTGTGGACAACAATCCCGTCCTCAAAACATTCTGCGATCTGCCTGTATGGCTTCCTGAAGCAGCTTTTACGGATTCTCCCGACGCCGCCCTTGTTTGCGCCGTCACCCGTGTGGAAAACGTCGCTCGGCAACTCTTGCAATTCGGGATAACCAAAGCCTTCAGCATTGGATTCCTGGACGCATTCCCTGAAGTTTGGAACTTGCCAAAAGCGGATCAATCCCGCGACATTCCGCCGCAGATTACTCTTTTACAATGCGCCGAATATCAAAAAAGCCTTATCGCCTATCCGAAGTCCATTCGTTCCGGCTTGGCGATGGAATTGATGATAACGGAGCGCTGCTCGCTCCGCTGTCGGGATTGCGGCAATCTGATGCAGTATTATTCTCATCCCGAAAACCTGAACACCAAGCTCCTCATACAAGATTTAAACGCGGCGACGGACTGTCTCGACTTTATACCGGAGGTGCGGGTTATTGGCGGCGAACCCCTGCTGCATCCCGATTTCCATACCATCACGGCGATGGTTGCGGCAAAGCAAAACATCGGGCATGTCGGCATAGTGACCAACGGCACGCTGGTTCCTTCATCCGAGCAGTTTAAATCATTGCAAAATGGAAAAATCTATTTTCGCATTTCCAACTATGGCGCATTGTCGCGCAAACTCGATCATCTTCTCGAAGAATGCGACAAACACGGCGTTCCCGCCTATGTTCTGGATACTCCGCAATGGATGCGCTGCCGGTTGACTTCGGCGCAGGGACTTGATGACAATGCGCTGCGCCGTCGATTCCAGGCATGCACCAGCCTGTTTTGCATGACGATTATGCGGGGAAAATTGTATCATTGCGAATTCGCCGCCAACGGCGAACGGATCGGCGGAATTCCGCAAAACGCCGCGAACTCGATCGACTTGTTGCACGACGCAAAAACTTCCAATGACTTGGGTCGAAAAATTTGGGCATTCATTCATGGATGCGACATGCTGCCGGCCTGCGACTACTGCCCGGGATTTTCAAAAGAATGCGAACCTGTGGCGGCGGCGATACAAACGAAAAATCCGTTGACCCTACCCGGGAAAGGATGTCCCAACAACCGCACTTCATCGGGAATGCAGGCATGACAAATATATTTTTCACGAATGACGAGGCCGCTCGCCTGTCGGAGATCCATCACAAAGAAAAGAGGGCGGATCCCGCCGGGAGGTTGCGGCAAGCCAAATCCATTTATCTATTCGGCGCGGGCCAAAACGGTTCGATGTTGCTTGTCAAGCTTTTGGGCATCGGCGCCAGGGTTGCCGGGTTCCTTGACAACAATCCCGCCCGCTGGGGGACAACGTTCCGCAACCTGCCCGTTCTTAAACCGGACGATTCGGGAATTCACGTGTACCCTTTCGCGCTTTACAACGAAAAGACATCCCTTTCATTTCT
>DAIPJX010000082.1:0-9032 GCA_036770065.1 Planctomycetota bacterium | reverse complement strand
GTGATGAGGCAATCAATACGCTTGTACGCGAATCCGGCGTATCAAAGGAACTTTCCGAACCATTCACGCAATATGTCACGGCCCTCATTGAGCAGGGCGGCGATGTGAGCAATCCGCAGGCGCTTGCACAGGACTTGCAAACCGCAATCACTTCGGCGGAAGGACTTGAACAGGCGGCGGACGGATTGCAGCGCATATTGTCCAATCCTGGGCAAATCACGCAACCGGTACTTGACTATCTTGGAATAGACGCCGAAACAATACAGCAAGGCATGGCTGAGATGCATGAACGCGCCGTTTCATTGCACCGCAGGGCAAAGGCGTTTCGTGAATTTTACAACAATCCGGAATCGATCCAGGCTGTTCAACAGACCGCCGACCGGATAAACGAAATGAATCAGCGCGGCCTTGTCGCCATGAATGACGATGTCAGTATCATTCGCGCATTCACAGGAAAACAGGACAGGTCAACGATGCTCCATGAAATAATGCATGTCTATAACGGCCATCTCATTCGGGCGGCGCAGACCGAGGGCGCATCCGAACAACTGCGAAAAGACTTTGAAACACTCAATCGCGCCGTCGGCGGCGGACTGGAATCATCCGACAAGCAAACGCGGCTGGACGCGGAAGAACGATTGGCGAAGCTTTCCGAGCGATATATCTATGAAGGGAAAGCCCCCGCGCCCGAATTGTCCAGCGCGTTTCATCGCTTCCGGACATGGCTGTCAAATGTTTATCGCGGCGTCCGCGATTTTGTTGCGCAGGATTTATCCCCGGAGGTTCGCGGCGCATTCGACCGCATGATGGCGACGGATGAAGACATTGCACAGGCGCGAGAGTATTATCGCGAAGTTGATGCGCTTTCGGCTCCGATTGGCGCGACGCCGGAACAGGCGGCGGATATAGCACAGCGCGTTGAACGAGCGCAGACATCAACCGATGAACGTCAATTCAATAAGGTGTTGCGGCAATACCAAGAATCGCTTGGAGGGAAACGCGAAATCAGGCGTCAGGCGGGGGAGGCTATCCGGCAATCATCCCAATATAAAGCAATCAAGGCGATCATTGATAATTTTCTCGGGCTGATAAAACATTCTTCCCGGTGTTCTACGAAACAATAAATACAAAAAATTTAATTGCTGATGGGCGAACGTTATTATATTTTATTTCTGAAAGACCATCTCCATCTCGGGAAAGTACCATTGCCGGGAATCGTATCCGGATGGAGGGGGAAGTATGGGAAAAGGCCTTATTCCCGGCATAGCCATACCATGCGTATTGGCGATAGCCTTCAGTGTGCCGACAGACGGCAACACACCGCAGGCACGCACCTCCCCTTTCCAGCAACCCAATCGGAAAATAACAACGACAACACGCATTGTCAATACACCCGGATCGCTTCGCCCAAAATACAACGAGCCGTTGTCGCTTATGACGCCGTCACCGACGTCCACGCCAGTCGCCGAAAAAACGGAAACGGCGGTAACCCGCGTGGACTCGGTCGCTACGCATTCCATTTCGCCGCCGCATCCGGATGAATTTGTTTCCCGTATGGCTCCGCCGTCAGATGCGAAGGAACATCCCGGGACCGCGGTCACGCTTGCTCCGGCTCCATACGCCTCAACCACGCCGTTTGTCAACTCCACCCCCGCCCCGCTCGACATAGGACCGCGAGACAGCGGATGGACCGCAAGAACATTCGCTCGTTACCAAACCGGCAACGAAGGCTATTTTTTCAAACCGACCGAATACAGCGCGTTTGATCTGAAAGGCATGGAATACGGCGTCGGCCTCCGCCGCGACGTGTCGGTCGACACCATAATTGGCGGATCGTTCACCGCCCTCGATTACCGAATCACCGGAACCGGCTATGCGGACAACCGGAAAAACGATGTCTCCGGCTGGTTGGTTTCGGTTGACGCGAGTACTGCATTCCGACTTCCCATGTTCGGCAACCGCCCCTTTCTCCTGGAAGGCTCGCTTGGCGCCGGCATACTGGAGACGGAAGGGTCGGGCGCATACATGAATATGCCGTGGCGGGAACAAAAACACGATTCCTCCCTCTACCGCGCCAGCGCCATGATACGCACAAACGAACAAACAAAATACTCGTTCCATCTCGAATCGGAGTTCGGCATCGAAATGACCCGCGTCAGTTCCGATGCGTATGCGGCGGAATGGGAATCGGGCGACTACGTGTTTTATGCCGCGAAAAAATCATCAACATCCCTTGCCGTGCCCATTCGGTTCACCTTATGGGACGAGTATCCATTCCGGTGGGGAACGGGCGTTCTCCGGCTCATGCTTGGCGCACGCTATGAATTCGGCAATGGCGGCACAGCGGCGTATTCGTTCAATTCATCAGCCGGTGGCATGGCCTCTCCCGACATGTCGACCGGCAGGTTGAACCTCGCCTACGACCCGCGCGGATGCGAATGGGAAATGGGCGCCGGAATTGATATGTGGGCGTACCGGGGCTGGTATTGCCGGGCCGATTACAAGGCGCGATTTTCCGGCAGTTTGAATCAGATCAACGAAAACCTCTTTTCCCTGGAGTTGGGCGCATGCTTTTAACCCGCTGCATTCTTCCTTTGTCGCTGCTTTTGGCCATGACCGGTTGTTCCGGATACGAAGAAGGCAACGCCGCGTTCGCAAGCCGGCGCGGGCGCGCGCTTCAGCCGACCTACCGCGAACAACGGCAGGCGCGGGCGGCGGCGGAAGCCCTGGAGGAAAACAAAAAAGCGCTGGGTGCGGTCGGCGCGGATTTTTTGCTCAGAAACGACGGTACCGCGTCCAAAGCGCATCAGGTGCGTTTTGTCGCCAGTCCCGGCGCGTTGACGCTGGATGTGGCGGCTTCGCCCCGCCTCAATCTGACAAGCGGGGCGCCGCATGCGCTCCGGCTTGTCGTCTACCACCTGTCCGATACGGCGGTCATGGAACAATTGGCCGCGAGCGAAGACGGCATGAAAAAATTGCTCATGGCGGAGCGCTTCGACGAATCGGTCCGGAGCATCCGCGTTTTGGAAATTCAACCCGGGCAGGAATCGCGGTTCGCGCTCGATCGCGCGGAAAATGGCCGGTATGTCGGATTGATCGCGGGGTATCATGCGCTTGAGCGCACCTGCGCCGCCGCCGCCGTCGCCTACCCGCTCTCGCAATATGTCCAGCAAATCGACGGCGTTCTCTTCGCACGGAAAGCCGCGGTATTCAGTCCCGAACCACTTCACATCCAGCTTACCCTGGGCGAAACGGCAATGGAGGTTCTGCATTCCGACGCGGCAACGCTCCGATTGGCTGAAGCGTCGACGCGGACCGGGGATCATTTGTTCGCGAGATAAAGCACCGCCTCGTGCGCCAGCCGCAACCCGAATAGGCCCGTCACCGTCGCGAGACTTCCCAACACCCGGCGCGGCCTGCCGCGATTGCATTTATTTTGTTCGTCGTTCGTCCCGGATTCGGGCTCGCGCACCGCATCGGCCCTGCTCTCTTCGTTCGAATACACGCAGAACAAATTGTCCCCGTTCACCTCCCGTTTCCGAAGCCGCTTGCGCATCACCCGCGCCAGCGGACACACAGTCGCCTCAAACAAGGGGGCGAAATGGATGCAGCCCGCGTCAATCCGCGTCGCCGCGCCCATTGAGGAAAAAGTGGCGATGTTCCGTCCGGCGGCGGCGGCCAGTATCTCCACTTTGGGGTTGACGCTGTCGATAGCGTCTATGATGATGTCCGGGCCGTCGGCCAGCAATTCGGGCAGCGTATCGGCATGGGCGAACGTTTGCCGAACGTCCACCTCCATGGCGGGATTGATGTCTCGCAGCCGTTCCGCCGCGACCTCCGCTTTTGCCCTGCCCATAGTGGAGCGCAGCGCGTACAATTGACGATTCAGGTTGCTTGGCGTGAATGAATCGAAATCAACCAGCCGCATCATGCCGACGCCCGAACGGGCCAAGCCCTCGACAACATACGTTCCGACCGCGCCAAGCCCGAAAACATACACCCGCGCGGCGGCAAGCTTTTGCAATGCGCTTTCGCCCAAAAGTATCTCCGTTCGCGTCAACCACTCGCCAACCATGCAATTCCTCTCGAAAAAAAATGATTAATATGGTAAAGTCGGGACAACCGCGACCGATAATACACTACGAACATGGAGGAAACATATTCGCAAGGAGCGTTCCAATGGCTATCGACCCGATTGATTATTCCGGTTATCTCAACCAAAGCAAGTTGAATAATGTCCATGGGTTACTTGGCAAACCAGCCGATACGCGCATTGCCGGCATGTCGGCCGATTTACTTGAACAATGGGGCTCTCTCGGCGCCAACGCCAAAGCGCTCAAACAATTACAGGAAATCGAAAAAAACGGCGGCGTCCGCCCGAGTCAAAATTCCGATATCGAGCTCATGTCGGACAGATATTTTAACGATCACTACGATCCGTCCACCGGCGAACTGCAGAATGCCACCTATCAAAAAGACCCGACCATCGCCCCCACCGTCGACTCCAAGGCCAATGCGGGCGACAACCTCGACTCCATGCGCCGGCTCGCCCTTGCGGCCATCGGCAAGCCGTCCGGTTTGACCGACTTCCATTACGACATGTTCAACCAGTTGCAGGAGGCGATTGCGAGCAAACTCGTCACCTCCGGTTCCGGCTCCAACCCGACCACGGCGACAGGCGAGGCGGAAGCGGCGAAAGTCTCCAAAAACGTCGGCGATTTCCGTCTTTTGACCGATGACGCCAGCTTTTCCGTCGCCGGCAATATAGGCGACAAAACCTATTCGTTCACGAACGGCACCTCGCTCGAGTCGATTGTCGACGCGGTGAACGCCGATACCGCCGACACCGGCGTCGTCGCCGAATTGACCAAGAACGACGACGGCACCTACTCCATGGCATTCCTCTCCGCCGAGAAAGGCAAAGACCAAAGCGTCAAAGTTACGCAAAAGGCGGGCGACCTGTTCGGCGCATCCGGTTCCGTCCTGTCGGCCAAGGGCAAGGACGCGACCAGCACGGAAGCGGAGACGGTTGACTCCACCGCCAGCAGCACCGCTGCTATCGCCGCCGGAATATATTCGGGCAAAACCATGGCCGATCAGGCGTTCATGCTCGGCGGCGCGCGCGGCGAGAAGGGATATTCTTTCGCGGCGGGAACGACCGCCGAAGACATCGCCGCCGCGATTAACGCGGACACGAGCGCCACCGGCGTCAAGGCCGAAGTCATTTACAACAACCTGGGCGAAGCGGAAGGCATTGGCCTTTTGGCGGACAAGGCGGGATCGAATAATTTCATCCGGGTCAACCAGACCGAAGGCGATTTGTTCGCCGCATCGGGAAAATCGGTCAGAGTCGCGGGCGCCTCTGGGACAAGCGGCTCCGACGGCCCCGGCATACATTCGCTTTCAGAACTGGGTAAGGTTTCGGTTGACGGCGTTACCTATTCATTTGCCGATCTCGGATATGGCGGCAGCGCCACATTGGCGAAGAATCCCGACGCTGCGCTTGCGGTTATCGATCAGGCACTTCGGGACATTTATGAAGGGCGTGCTGTCATCAAGGGATTTGACCCGGCTAAAAACCCCATGACAACCATGCCGACCTCGAGTGCTTCGACACCGTCCAATACACTTGAAGTGGGTAATTTCGGTTCCCGCGCCATGACCGACTGGCTTGACAAGTGGACAAAGGACATGATCTGACGCAGCCATTGCATTCGGCATTAAAAAACCGGTCCCGCGGAAGGCGATTTCAAGTTCCAGGTTGAGCGGCTGGACGAGAAGGAGCAGCCTTTCGCATGGCTTCGGATTGACGGATAAGGCCATTGGCGTTTTCATTGGCGCCTCGTTCCCAAGAGCAATGGGGGTGAGCAAAATATACGGATATTCCAAAACATTCCGATAATGACGCGTGGCCTGAAAACTCCAGCCCGTTATCCGTTGTTGGCGTGAGCATGGGAAGTGTTGGGCTTTTGAGAAAAGCGCTTGATGACAGGAACTAGGAACCAGCGTCTTTTGCCAGCCAGCGCTTGACAGTATTGCGATCAATATCAAGGATAACCGCGGCACGCGCAATATTGCCCTTCTCCTGACGAATAATCTCCTGCACATACGCACACGACATTTGCTCCAGCGTTTGCCGCGCATTTCCGTTACCCGTCAACGGCGGTTTGGCCGTTATAACGCTTTTGGGAACGATCATCCTCGACATTCCGCTCAATGTCACGCACTTCTCCGCGAAGTTTTCCAGCTCGCGCACATTCCCCGGCCACGAATACTCCATCAACCCGGAAAGAAACGCCTTGGACGGCGAATACGGAATCGAACCGTATTTTTGCCCATATACGTGCGTGTAATGCCTGAACAACAAATCAATATCCTGCTGGCGGTCACGCAAAGGAGGAATCGCAAGGTCCAAAACATTAAGGCGGAAAAATAAATCCGTCCGCATCCGGCCATTACGCACCTCCTCCTCCGGCTCCTTGTTGGTCGCGGAAATAAGCCGCACATTGATCGGAATAACCTTGTCGTCGCCGACACGCATCACCTCCCGCGCCTGCAATGTACGAAGCAACCGGGCCTGAAGAAAAATATCCATTTCCGCAATTTCATCAAGAAAAAGCGTGCCGTTATGCGCCATTTCAAACAAACCGGTCTTGCCGGACGGCAAAGCGCCCGTAAACGCGCCAGGCGCATAGCCAAACAACTCGCTTTCCAAAAGATTCCCGGGCAACGCGGCGCAATTCAACGCGACAAACGGACCAGTGGCACGGGAACTGGCATTATGTATGCTCTGGGCAAAAAGCTCCTTTCCCGTCCCCGTCTCTCCCTGAATCATGATATTGCATTCGGTCTGCGCATACTCGCGGGCGATGGCGACCGTTTCCTTCATCGCGTCGCTTTTATGAATGATGTCGGAAAAATTATACCGGGCATACAGACCCTTCGCCATGAGCTTTGCACGAATGGTGTTTTCCCGTTGTTGCAAATGCTCGACCGGCTGAAAAACAACCACCGCCGAGTCAACCGCCGCATCCAGACCGGTACAAAAGACGTCGCAGACTATGCGCTTGTCACGTATCACCACCAGGATATTTCGCCTGTTTTGCCCGCTCGTCACCGCGTCCTTGATTTCAGCCGCGGGAAAAATCGACACATACGGCTGCCCTATAATCTTGGCCTGACCCGCCCCCAATATCTTGAGCCCCTGACGATTCACCGTCCTGACAACACCCCTTGCATCAATCAGCAAAGTTCCTTCGTATGCGCAGTCAAGCACCGTTGACAAACGGCTTTCATTCGCCAAATGGCTTTGAAGATTGTTGAGAATGGCCGTACCCTGCTCCAGCGCATCGGCAAGCGTCTCCCGGCTGGATTCAATAAGATGAGTCCTGAACCCCCGCTCCTCCGCAAGACGAACGGAGATGGCGTCGCCAATGACGATATCGGGATTCCAACACGCCATTTCATCAATGGTTGCATGCGTGGACTCGAGATCCTGCACCTCATAGGTTGTATAAGTGCGCTGCAGAATATCACACACCGGTCGGCAGATATTTACCAATGGACTGAATCCGATGACGGCGATACGCATCTCCGGAACAGTATGCGTGTGAATATACGCAAAAGCGCTATAGACGGACGGTTTGATTTCAACAACATCCACCCCCAGCAATTTTCGAATGAGAATGGCCGTTCCGCCCCTGCTTATCAACACCTGAGCGCCCTCCGCAATCGCTTCACGAGCGGCCCGCACCCCTTCCTCCATATCTCCCATATACACTTTTGCGTTATACTTATTGAGCGCGACAAGTTCGTTCGCCATGCTTTGCAGCTCTTCATATGGCGCAATAAATCCTATAAACATTGCACATCTCCTTTGGCGGGTTCGTGTTGGAAGTATACGCAAAAAACACCACTTGCCAAGGCATTTTGCAGCATCCCGTAACGCAATTTTATCGCCTTCCCACCTAACTCGTTGAAAAATATAGCTGTATTTTTCTGGCAATTAAATTGCTTTATGTCATTATAGTATCATTCTCTTTGTATCCAATTACTTTCACATGAGCGCCGATTACGAAACTACACGGCTGTCAACTGTTCCATTTGCATTGGATGCGTTCACGAAAACATATTTTTGTTCAGACGTCTCTTCGGATATCGCAATGTTATCCCGTACGGTAGCAATCTTTTTCGAGAAGGAATCAGAATGACTCAAAACGCAAAGTCCGACAATGAGCTTATGGAAATGCTCAAGCAGTTCGACACGCCCTCCATCACCAATGTCGTCGCCTCATATCCGCATGACACGGAGACATGTTTAGGCCTGTACGACCCATGGACAACAAACTGGTACACCGATCAATCCATACGATGCATATACCCCGAACTCGGCCGTCGCGTCGGACATGTCGTCACCGCCGTTTACGGAATGCCCGACCCCGCATTCAAGCGCTATGATTTCAGCGACATTCTTCGCGCCGTCGCCGCCGTCGACGGGCCGACCATCCTTTGCATAAAACAGGATTTGCCCGAGCACATCAAAAACAAGAACGGCCTCGCCGGCGGCAATATGGCGACCGCGCTCAAATCATTGGGTTGCCTGGGCATCGTCTCCGACGGCCCATCGCGGGACGTCGACGAAATCCGGGAACTGGACTTCCAGTACCTTCTCACCGGCGTCTGCGCCGGTCACGGCACGTTTTCCGTCAAGGCGATCAATGTTCCCGTCAGCATTTGCGGGATGGACGTCTGCCCCGGCGAAATCATCCATATGGATGAAAACGGCGCGGTGAAATTCCCCCGCTCCCACTTGCAAAACGTCTATGATTTTTGCTGCAAACTTCAGGATATCGAAAAGCGTCGCATGAGCGCGCTTGCCTCCACCAAGGATATCGAAACGTTGGTGAAGTACTGGAAGGGCACGGGCTACTAATACTATAACTGACGTTTTTAGATGGGCGTAAGAGTTGGGGGTACAGATAATTAACAATTAATAATGAACAATGAACAATGCTGGAAAATTCTTACATTCA
>DAIPJX010000081.1:0-9035 GCA_036770065.1 Planctomycetota bacterium | reverse complement strand
TCCATCTGCTCGAACTCGCAGGTGCGGAAGGTGAGGTTCTGGGTGGTGATTTCGTTGCGGTACGATTTGCCGCACTGGGCAATGCCGAAAGGCGGCTTCATCCGGCCTGAATTGACCACGTTCAGGAAATTGACGAACATGCCCTGCGCCGTTTCCGGGCGAAGATACACCGCCGTGCGGCCGATGATCTCGGCCAGCTTTTCGCGCCGCGCCGCCGCGTCCATGCCCGCCATGCCGTCGACGGCCTCGATAATCTCCTGCATCGGATCGACCGGACCAAGAGACGTGCGGAACATCAAATTGAACTGGCGTTCGCCCGACAAATCTCCCGATCCGCAGACAGGGCAGACATACCCCTGGGGACCGACCACGCCTTCCAGTTTCCTGCCGTCCTTTTTGCCGTTTTCGCGATATATGGTTTTGGAACCCGGTTCGGCCCTGGGCGCCTTGTCGGCGCGGAAGCGCTCCTTGCAATTGCGGCAATCGACCAGCGGATCGGAAAAACCGGCAAGGTGGCCGCTGGCTTTCCAGACGTCCGGATGCATGATGATGGAACAGTCGAGGCCGACGACATCGTCGCGCTTGTGGACCATGTCGTTCCACCACGCGTCCTTGATGTTGCGCTTCAACTCGACCCCGAGCGGGCCGTAATCGTAGCACGCCTTGAGGCCGCCGTAAATTTCCGACGACTGGAAGATAAAGCCGCGGCGCTTGGCCAGGCTGACGATTTTTTGCATTGTGCTTTCGGCCATGGTTACTTTCCCTTGTCCTTCACCTGTTTCAAAATTTCGACGCCACGGAGAATCGTCTCCGGACTCGCGGTGTACGCGAGGCGGAAATGGGTGTCGCGTTCGGAAAAACATCCGCCCGGAATCACCAAAAGATTGTTTTTTATGCACGCTTCGACGAATTCCGTGCCTGTGCCCCACGGCGCTTCGGCAAACATGTAAAACGCGCCCTTCGGTTTCACCGCGTTGATGCCGATTTCCGACAGGCCCTTGTACATCAAATCGCGCTTCTTCTTGTACTCGGCCATCGGACCCGACATGTCATAGTCCACCGCCGCCGCCGCCGCAATCTGGAACGGTGCCGGCGCGCACACATAACTGAACTGCTGGAACTTGGTCATGGCCTGGATAAGCGTCTCCGGCCCGGCCGCCCACCCTATGCGCCAGCCGGTCATGGCATGGCTTTTCGAAAAGCCGCCCAGGGTCAGCGTATGATCGGGCGCAAGCTCGCGCATGCGGACAAACGGTTCGTCGTAGCAGTAATACTCGTAAATCTCGTCGGAAATAACGACGAGATCGTGCTTCTCCGCAATAGCCGCGACGTCGGAAAGTTCGGCGCGGCTGAAAACCGCCCCGGTCGGATTGGAAGGGGAGCCGATCAAAATCGCCTTGGTGCGCGGTGTTACGAGACGTTCAATCTGTTCGGGCTTGAGCCGCCAGTCGGGATAGCAATCGTAATACACCGGCTTCGCGCCAAGCATGAACGCGACCTGTTTGTACATGACGAAATACGGATCGGGAATGAGTATCTCGTCCCCGGGATTCAACAGAGACATATACGACAGAAGCAATCCGCCGGAAACCGCGCCCGCGATCAGCAATTGCCCCTCGCCGTATCCCTTGAGCGGGCCTTCGAGGAGTTTTGCGCGAAGCTCGGGACCGCCCTGGGTCTGGGTATACGCGTTCCTGCCGTTTTTAATCGCCTCGATCGCCTTGTCCTTGAGCGGCTCCGGAACATCAAAATCGGGTTGGCCGATGGAAAGGTTGATCGGATTTTTCAGGTTCGCGGCAAGATCGAAAATTCGGCGTATGCCGCTTGCTTCCGTGGCCGCCACCCTGTCTGCGAGGCTTCTCATGCATACCTCCCTGTCCCGCCGCTAAAACGGAAGGCACGGAAGCATCCGTGCCCCGTTCGGGAAACGATACGAAAAGAACGATGAAGATTATTTCTTGTCGTCTTCCTCGTCTTTTTTCTTCTTCTTCTTCATGGCCACCTTGATGGAACGGACTTTGGGCAGGCCGAACAGCCCGTCTTCGGTCGGATTCCAGCGGCCCGCTTCCTGCAGTTTTTCCAGGCGCTCCAGGCGGGTCAGGACATTGCGGTGCTTGGCTGCGCCGCCACTGGTGCGAAAAGACGAATGAATGCTCACGAAACAACCTCCTCATCAAATCAAAGACAGCCCGGCCTGAAAGACCGCTCGGCAAAAATCAAAACAGCATGCATGGGGACTGGTCCCCATGCATGGACATTTAACTCTATCCATTGCTTCCGAATAAGCAAACGAAAAAATTCCGTTTCGGAGGAAAACCCGTCTTCCAGTTTCGTCCCGCATCACTCCTCATGGGCCGGCTGGTGAAAAATCGCGCCGCTGTTGACGGGAAAACCGATCTTCTCCGTCATCCCCGGATCGGTTCCTTTCATAATGAAATACAGATCCCTGTCTCTCGTCATCGTCGCGTAATGAATGCAGCCCTTGACTATCACCAGATCTGCCTTCTCGAACAAATCCTGGAATTCGGAAGACGCGCGTTCCTGCACCAGGCCGTACATGGCGGTTCCCGGATCGACTATGTTTATCCGCTCGGAAAGCTGCGCGTTGGCCGCGTCCTTGTCCGTCGCCATAAAGTAGACCGGTTTCGCGCCGACGGTCAAATACACTGTCTTGCCCATATCGGCGAGCGCTTCGACAAGAGGCTTGTCCATGACGATTTCGCCGGCGCGGTTGGCGACAATCATGATTGTGCCCGCGCGGCGGATGGCGGCGACCAGATCGTCCGTTTGATCCAGGGCGGGGGCGGTTTTGTAATAAAAACATGCCTGTTCCTGCACATCGTCGCGGCCAAGAATGTTGAAGTCGAGCATGGCCCCGGCAAGGGACACGCGAATCGCGCGGCGGAGATCATCGTCCGATGCCTCGGGATACGTCTCCGCAAGCGTACGCAAAATCCCAATGGCGATTTTATCGCCGCGGGCCTTGTCGTTTTCGTACAGATCCTTGACGCCCAACGCACGGCAGGCGTGCTCCCAGCATTCGAGATACACGTCGGCGGCGCTCGAACCGAGATCGCCCTCGTCCGCCAGTTCGCCCATAACCTTCAACAGCACTTTGCGGTGGATGAAATCCTCATCCGAAACCGCCCTGGCCGCCGCGAGTATCATGGTCAGTGCATCGGGCACGCAATCAGGTATCTGTTTCATTCCTCTCCCCGTAACACTTGTTGTTTTTACCCCCTCTTGTATCGCGGTCAATACACCGCCGCCCCAAGTTCCCTTACCGGAGCGATGCGCGCGCCCACATACGGACGCAACTCCCGCGACAGGGTCATGCCTTCCATCTTGTAGTAAATTTCCAGCAAACGGTTCAACTCGGCATCGGTGGCCGTCCTGGCCAAACCGACCGTTAAAACATAGCGCGGATCGTTGCCGCCGGTGCGGAAAATAAAACCTTGAACCTCGACGCCCGACTGCTGCCGCCCCTTCGCGACCGCCTCCGCCAATTCCAGTTCCAAACGTTCAGGCAAATCGTCCGAGGCGGACTCGGTCCTGAGAACCAGTGTAAAATCCTGTTCCGGCGGACGCATCGTCGCGCGCGGGGCGGGGGAAAGGTTCCTGATGCCTACCCGATCCGGATTGACCACGTCGATTTCGCCCAGGCCCGCCATGCCGGCCGGGCGCTCCTCCTGCCCGCGCTTGTAGCCAAGAAAATACGAACAGCCGACCAATGCCAAAACAACCGTGAAAAAAATGAACGCGGTATCGAGCGCAAACACAACTTCGCGCGGCGACCGTGGCTTGGGCGGCTCAGGCGGCGGCGCGGGTTGGGGCGCAGGTTGCGGGTGCGGTTCGCGTTTGGGCGCTTTCGCCCGTTCACGTTGAAACGGTTGGGGGAGCGGCGTTTGGTAGGCCGGGGCCTGGGGTTGGGGGTGGGGCGGGGCGATCGTTGTTTGATACTGTTCCCGCACCGCGTCGTCGACAATGACTCCGGGGTGTTCCGGCGACGGCGCGGAATCCGCACCCGGATCCGGAGTGTTGGCTTGCGTCGCGTCCCTGGCGTCAAAACCCGGAAGCGTCTTTCCCTGGGCCCGTTTGGCTGCAAGGACTTCATATAATTCGAGTTTTTTGCCTTCTCGCGCCATTGCCAATCCATCAGGTGTCTGTATATCAGAATACCCGCATGAGTATCACGCGGGTATCTTCAAATACTATCGCCGTCGTGAAGATGTGTCAAGGAATAAAGCGCAATACATCCGGTCCCTGGCCGCCCTTTTTTTTCGTTCCCATCTTTTCTGAATGGAACCGTTTTTTGGGGGTAATTGGAGGGTGGCGTTTTTTTTTGAACGAAGGGATGGCATGAAAGCGGCGTACCCGCTCCTCTCACTCACCAAACTGAACGACGCGGCGAGGGAATACCTTCAATACGCGCGGGTTGAATGCGGACTGGCCGCGAACTCACTCGAATCGTACGAGCGGGACTTGCGGGCGTTTGCAGCGCATATCGGGCCGGATCGGGAAGTCGATTCGGTGGCGGGCGGGGATATCGTCCGCTATATCGCCTGGATGGCGGAAAAGGGACTTTGTCCCAAATCCCGGGCGCGCATGTTTGTCGCGCTTCGCTGTTTTTTCCGTTTCTGCCGCGTGGAGCGGTTGACGGCGAACGATCCGACCCAATATGCCGATTGCCCAAAAGTCTGGCGGCACTTGCCTCACGATCTCTCGCCGGGCGAAGTGGAACGGTTGCTGGCGGCGGAATCCGGCGACACGCCCCAGGCAATCCGCAACCGGGCTATTCTGGAAATTTTCTACGCCACCGGAGCCAGGGTGAGCGAGGTGTGCGTGCTCGAAGTCGGCGACATCAACCTGGCCGAACGCACCATCCGGCTCTTCGGCAAAGGATCGAAACAGCGCATGACGCCGCTTGGCCGCGCGTCCGTCGAAGCGGTGCAACGCTACCTGAACGGGCCGCGCACCATTCTCGCCGCGCGAAACCGGATGGGCGGGGATCGGGACCGGCTGTTTCTTTCCCGAACCGGGAAAAAATTGCTCAGGGAAAGCGTATTCCGCCTGGTCAAGGCCGCCGCGCTCAAGGCCGGACTGACGAAAAACGTCTATCCCCATTTACTGCGCCACTCGTTCGCCACCCATATGCTCGAAGGCGGAGCCAACCTCAGGGCCGTTCAGGTGCTTCTGGGACACAGTTCGCTGGATACGACCGAAATATACACGCATGTCCACCGGCCCCGTCTGGTCGAGGCATACTCCTCGTTTCATCCGCGCGCCTGACCGGATGTTTTTTTGCTGGCAATTTTCCGATAATATCCGCACACTGTTTCCGCCCCTGTCGGGCACTCATCTTGCGAACAGGAAAATCATGAGCAACCGCATCGCAGTTCTTCCCGGTTCATACGATCCCATAACGCTGGGGCACATGGACATTATCGAACGAGGCGCCGGACTGTACGACGAACTCGTCGTCGCCGTGTCGGAAAACCCGTCCAAACGCCCGCTTCTTCCCATTGACGAACGGCTGGACCTGATTCGTCGCCTGACCGAAAAAAAATATCCGAACATCCGCGCGGAAATGTTTACCGGAATGACCATCGACTTCGCCAAAAAAGTCGGTGCGTCGGTTATCCTGCGGGGCATCCGCACCTTCGCCGATTTCGAATACGAATTCCAGCTCGCCCTCGCGAACAAGCGAATCGGCGACATTGAAACCGTCTTTGTTATTTCCTCGGCCGAGCGGTCGTTTATCCGGTCCTCGCTCATCAAGGAAGCGGTGGCGCTGGGAGCGGACGTGAGCGCGTTCGTGCCGCCCGAAGTCGCCATGGCGCTGGAAAGCCATATGCACCGCCTGCGCCGCATCTCGAACCGCACTTTCGTCGGGCTGGACGGGGACGAAACGCCGGCCCTCGGGAAAAAAGGCAACGGACTGCGGGGCGAAGGGGTGGAATAGGCGTGAAAATCGGCATTGTCGGCGGCACCTTCAATCCTCCGCATCTGGGACATTTGGCGCTGGCCCGAACCGTCCTCGACCTGGGGCTGGTGGACCGGGCGATGCTCCTCCCCGCGTCCGTGCCGCCCCACAAGGCGGCGCCCACAGAATCAACCGCCGACAGGCTTGCCATGACGATTCTCCTCGCTTCGGAGGACGAACGGATCGATGTCGACGATATCGAACTCGCGCGAAGCGGCCCCAGCTTCACCATTGACACGGTCCGGCAATTGACGGCGGCGCGGCCCAACGACTCCTTCCGCTTGGTCATCGGATCGGACATGGCGAAATCGTTCGGATCGTGGCGTTCGTATCAGGACCTTTTGCGCTCCGCTCCGCCGCTCTCGGCGGAACGCCCCGACGATGTTTTTGCGAACCCTCCGGGCGGTCCGGCGCCGTTGCATGATTTCCCCCGGCTGACCGCCGGGGAAGCGGAAATCATATGGCGGGGCCGCTTCCCCATGAAGCCAATCGACATCAGCAGCACCAAAATCCGCGACCTGGTCGCTTCCGGCGCCGATGACGGCGTTCTTTTGTCCTGTGTGACAAAGCCGGTATTGGCCTATATTCGCGACCACGAATTATACCGCCCCTGAATCTCATTTTGAAATTTTCCCTCACCATTTTTTTAAAAATAATCGAAGCATATTTCGTTCAGGAAGACAGTCTAAAGTAGCTACACTGAAGGTCATGAAGAGCTTGAAAGAGCAGTTGGCCTTTTGCCATATTCCTCGTTGCGCCGCCGTTCCCGTCGTTTTGCCCACTCCGCCGGCAGAACGCTTGTCACGCCGCGTGCCCCCGATTACGACAAAAGTTCAACCACCCATTAAGACGCCGTGACGGAAAGGTCATGCCGGGTGTTCCGGTTGGTCGGGATTGCGTCATGGCCGAGTAAATCAGGAGAATGCGTGACGTTCTCAATACCCCGTATTTCAGGAGGAAAATATCATGTTCAGGCATTTTATTGCAGCCGCATTCATGATGTGCGCGTTATGCGCGGGAAGTGCTTTTGCGGGAGAATGGATCACCCCCGAACGTAACCTCCCGGTAAAAGACAGCTATCAGGAAATCGGCGACCAGAAATATGACGATCAGATGTACAGCGATTACAACCGCCAGAGTGTCTACGCCGGTTTGTTGAACACGTCCCAGGATCTGTTGGGTCCGGAACGGAATTTGCCCGTCGACAACAACTTCCATAAAATCGGCGACAGGAAATATTCGCCAAGCGATCTCTCGACAGCGTATGAGACCCGCGCAAGCGATTTCCATGCGGCGCCGTTGTACGCTCCTGGCAGGGAAAACCTCCCGGTGGACAATGACTACAAGGAAATCGGCGACCCGAATTTTGGTAATCACGAGTACGTGCGGCCGTAGTTCCGGCAACACAGGCGGAGAGGGAACATGCGCCCGGTGCAATGCCGGGCGTTTTTTTTACAACGGTTCTCCCCCATTGTAATTTTTCCGGTGATGCGGTACAATAAATGGGTGTTATACTATTATGGAGAGAGGGTATTCCAATGCGCCTCAAATACCGCAATACGATGATTCTCGCATTTGGCTTCAGCCTCGCAGCCTGTCTGGCCGGAGCGGGTGAGCCAAATCTACCGGTGAACAACGATTATCATCAGCAAACGGACACGGTCTACCCGCAACCGTTCTATCCGGTCTCGCCGTTCGAACAGCCGCAAATCGTCATAGGATCCACCAGCCCGTCGCGGGTGATCTACCCCGAATCCGGACGCAATCTGCCGGTGGACAACAACTATCACCGTTGGTACGACGACAAATACGGGCCCGGCATGTACTCCCAATACCAGCCGTCCGGCATCCCGTATAGTCCGGTCGAACTGCGCGTCCCAACCAGAAACACCCCGCGCAATCCGAAACGCAATATTCCCGTCGACAATGATTACCACGTACAAACGGATCGAAAATACGATCCGGACGATCTGCGCCGAATAGGGGAAGACCCCGCGCTTTTTCCGTAACGCGATCCGCAAACAATACTTTAGCACAGGAGAATCACCCGATGCGACCACAAGTAGCATTGATAATGGGAAGCTATTCCGACTACCCGCAGCTTGAAAGCGCGATGAACATTTTCAAGGAATTCGGCGTCGCCTACGAAGTCCGGGTCATGTCGGCGCACCGAACGCCCGATGTGGTGGCCGACTACGCCAAGGCCGCCGCCGACAACGGCATTAAAGTCATCCTCGCCGCCGCCGGCGGAGCGGCGCACCTGCCGGGCGTAATCGCGTCCTTCACCGTTCTCCCGGTCATTGGAATTCCCATCCCGCTCCCGGGACTGGGTGGGCTTGACAGCCTGCTGTCAATATCCCAGATGCCGGCCGGAATTCCGGTCGCCACCATGTCCTCCAACTCCGGCGGTCCGGACAACGGCGCGTTGATGGCGATAGCCATTCTGGCCATCAGCGACCCGACCCTTTCGGAAATGCTCAAAACATACCGCAGGAGAATGGCGGACAAAATCATCGAACGGGATTCCACCTTGCAATGGAAGCTCCGGAATAAAGAGCAGGAAGAGTACCGCGCATAAGAGCTTGTCCGGGCAGCAACCGCGCGCGCATTTTTCGAAGAGGAAAAGGGAGACGGGATGATCGTCAGGGCAAAGGATCTCAGGAAAACATCGCAGGAGAATCTGCGCGGCGGCAAAGGCCGCATCGACATGACCCATTTCATGGAACCGGAAGACAGTTACAACTCGGGAAGACTTTTCGCCATGGCGACGATTCCCCCGGGAGCCTCCATCGGCGAACACCCCCATATCGACGAGTACGAAATATACCACGTGGTCGACGGCGAAGTGTACGTGACCGACAACGGTTCCGATCCCGTCAAACTGGAAAGGGGCGACTGCATGGTGTGCAAGGACGGCGATAGCCACAGTATCGAAAATAAATCGTCCCGCGACGCGACCATGCTCTTTCTGGTCCTGTTCCCGCACGATAAAAAATAACGCCATCCCAATACCGGGGGCGCGGGGCATACCCCGTCCCGCCGAATATTCGGC
>DAIPJX010000080.1:0-9053 GCA_036770065.1 Planctomycetota bacterium | reverse complement strand
AACCCCTGTTCTCAGACTGAGAATCTGATGTGCTGACCGCTGCACTAAGGGGACAATTAGTAAAAATTGTCCTTGGCTTCCTTTACATGTCGAGTTATTATGCCAAATCAATGTTTTTTGTCAATTGCCAAGTTGCAAGGATTTATACCCGTTTATGGTTCGGCCAAAATATACCCCCGGTTCGACTATAGTTCTGTCTGTAAAGAATCGATCGGGAAAGCAACCGTTGGCGCAATATCTCGCCGCGCGACTTGGCATTCCTGACGCATGGGCGCTTGGGCTGTTGCAAGACAATCATGTGACTCTCGATTCCCAGCCAGCTACGGAATCGCACATTATCAACCTCTCCGCCGGGCCTCATGTGATTGGCGTCACCTTCCCCGAGGCGTGGCCGCGACATATGGCGGCTACGAAAATGCTCCTGGATATCATATACGAGGATAAGCAGCTCGTTGTTCTGAATAAGCCCGCCGGACGGGTGGTGCACCCGGCCCGAGGCCATCTCGACAACCAAACGTTGCAAAACGGCTTGCGGTGCCGGTATCGACATTTGCTTGGACAGGATGGCGTCACTATCGGACCGGTGCACCGTTTGGATAAAGACACGTCGGGCGTTGTTGTGTTCGCATTGACGACGGAAGCGTACATCAATCTTTCCGGGCAATTCGCCAACGGCGTACCGCATAAACGCTATATTGCCATTGCCGATGGAACAGCCGATTTCGATTGGTATGTGTGCGATTCGGCGATTGGTCCCGATCCGCTTTCAAAAGGATTGGGAAAAGTGATTGCGCCAGAGGACGGCGGCAAGAACGCGCGTACGGATTTTACCGTTCTGGAAAAAGGAAGCGGCTGGACTGTGGTACAGGCGGAACCCCATACCGGCAGACCGCATCAAATTCGCATTCATGCAAAAAGTTTGGGGTTGCCGCTTGCCGGGGACAAAGACTATAATCCAGCGCCGGAACGGTTGGGAATCGGGCGGCAAGCGTTGCATGCCGCCAGTCTGACGTTTGTCCATCCCGAAACGGGCGAGCGGATGACGTGTGTCGCTCCTCTCGCGGATGATATGGCGGCGCTGTTGCGTGACCTTGGATGTTCGCTGGATATTACCCGAGTTTTTCGCGAAGACGTTTGATCGCGTCTTGGTATTCCTCGTCCTTCAGAAACGCCTGCTGCGGGTTCATGGTGAAAATGCCGCCCCACTCGAATTGGTCCCTGTATTTTGGAACCAGGTGGAAATGCAGATGCGGCATGAGATCGCCGTATGCGCCATAGTTGATCTTGTCGGGATGGTACACTTCATGGACGGCCCGCGCCGCTTCCGCCACATCGGCAAAGAACGCGTCGCGCTGATCGGAACGCAAATCCACCAGTTCGCTGACATGATCGTTATACGCCACAATGACCCGTCCCGGATGACTTTGTTCGCGGAAAAGGTATACTGTCGACACGGATAACTTGGCCACTTCGATGCCGATTGCATTCATGGCTTCGTCTTTGTTGCAGTACGGACATTGGGTGCATGGCGCGCTCATGATCGCTCCTCCGGATATGGTGTTGCCATTGCCGCAATCAGGATGCCTCCGCTTCTTCCGGATTTGTTCCCGCGAACGTGACCGGAATGCGGGTCGTCAGCGGGTTGACGAAACGGCAGAAGGAGCTTTTGGGGCAACTGGAGGCGCTTTGGCAACGGACGGGTGTTTTGGTTGCGGTCTTTTGCCTTGTCTTTTTCATTGCAACCATCAGTATTTCAACATTCATGCCCCGGATCTCGCAATGACCTTGGGCTTTTTCAAACAATTCCATAGACTTTTTCCCCATGAAAACAATTCCATGTCGCGGTAATTTCACCGCACGCCGGCATAACGCGCAAAATACCAAAGTATACTGTTTCCATCGGCTCCAGCAATAGATTTCTTCAGCTATTTATTCGTCCAACTTGATGGCGTGTAGATAGATAATGATTCGTTAAAGATTGCCCATTGAAAAGCATTCGCTTGGCGCGCCAATATCGGCCAGGTAGCATTCACCCACATACTTTATCGCTTTCGGTGATTCAATCCCTGGTTTTACCGCCGCAAAGGTGACGGTCGCGCGGCATATCATTGCCGTTTCGCCCGCATCGCCGGTTTCGCTGTTGAGGCCTGATGGTATGTCAAGGGCGAGAACCGGGGCTCTCGATTCGTTGACTTTAGTGATAATATGGACGAATGAAGAAGACAGGACGCCCGAGAAACCGGTTCCCATGAGTGCGTCGATTATCACGGCATGGCGCCGGAGCAGGTCATTGATATCGCCGATCTGTTCGGCAAGATAATGAATCGCGACCGATTGGCAGTTCAGGAGTTGGTGGTAATTGACCAGTGCGTCGCCGCGCAGATCTTCCGGATTTTTGAACAGCGCGACATGTACGGGAATGCCAAGCGTATCAAGACCGCGCGCGAGCGCCAGGCCGTCTCCTCCGTTGTTGCCGCCGCCGGCAAGAACGAGAACGGAATGCGGATTCGGGAACACATGCCGTGCTACTGAAGCCGCGCCGATGGCCGCGTTTTCCATGAGACATAGGCTGGGAACGTGAAATTCTTCTATCGCGCATGTATCGATGGCGCGGCATTCCCGGGTTGTGAGCCGGGGGGATTCGGCCGTTACCGGCAGAACCACGGGGGCCGCATTCGCCAACGAAGTGCGCCAGGCCAAAGTATTTTCGGGTGCTGAATTGATTTCCAGTTGCTCTCCGCCTCTTGTTATGATCAGGCTGCTTGATTCTCCGCGCGAATGGCGCGTATTTGTCCGGACAATTCGTTGCCGGACGCTACTGTCGAGCAGATCCCGCCAGACTTGGGACGGGTCTTCATTTTCGGGCAAATGGATGTCGACCGCGGCGCCGAGGCGTTTGGCCCAGCGGGCGGCGGTCATGAATGCGCATGCATCGGGGCCATGGCCCAAAATCACTTTCCATTCGTCGCGGGCTGTCGGTTGCCGGGAAAGCGCAAGCGCTCTGCCGCGTCGTTCGGCAGCCAACAGTTCGGATACGTAATCACCCATGTCGTTCATGATCTTTTCCTGTGAACCGGACAAAACAGATGGACTCTCCGATATGAAATCCATTATAATGAATTTGCGGTTATTGAACAGGAACTTTAAGGATGCGGGAATGTCGGATATGGTGAGACGCGATGGTATTGTTGTGCATTCCGCTCCAGGCGTGATGAGGGTCAGGCTGGAGAAGGAGCGGGAAGACTGCGATGGTTGCCATTCGTGCGCACTGAAAAACCTCTGTTCCAGCCATGCCTCCGGCCATATCGAGGTGGATGTGGCGACGAACGAGGTGAGACGGCCCGGCGACCCGGTCACTATTCTTTATCATAGCGCCAATCCGGCCATGGCGGCGTTTGTGTTGTTTTTTCCCGCCCTGGCCGGCTTGTGTGGCGGCGGGTATCTTGCGCGGATGTTGTGGGGTGCGGGTGACATGGTGTTTGTCGGTGGGGCGTTGGTTGGCGCCGCTCTCGGTGTTGGGGCGACGTATATCGTCAATCGGGTGTTTCGGGCGACCGCACCGAAAATCACTCTCGTCGAATAACGGAGGCGTGCAATAATGAATGCTGATGAACTGAAAATGGCGGAACCGATTCGCCGGCGTTTGGAAAAGTATCTTGAGGGCAAGGACTACCTGTTTAATCCGCAACAGGAAATCGTCGACTCGATTCTGGTCGCGATGGCCAAGCGGAAAGAGCAGTATGGCGAGGAATATTGCCCGTGCCGTCGTGTGACCGGCGATAAAATTCAGGACGCGGCCATTATCTGTCCCTGTGCGTATCATGAGGATGAAATAGCCAAGGACGGTCATTGCCACTGCCAATTGTTTGTTCGGGCATAATGCGGGGAAACGACGAAAACGACCGCTTTGAAGCGGCCGTTTTCGGTAAATATAGGCAATTCGAGTGTGCTGTTAGCCGCGGTTCCGGGCGCGCATGGCGGCGGTACGGCGGTGCGGGTGGCTCTTGGACACGCGCTTGACGGCGCGCTTCGCGGCTTTTTTTGCGGCATTTTTGCGGCGGACTTTACGCCGTTCCTTGAGCAATGCGGCACGTTCCGACTTTTTCGTATTCTTGGGCATGTTCAATTTCCTTAACGGCAAAATATCCTGAAAACAATCAAAAAGCGATAATAAAAGCGCCAGCATATAAAAAACAAAAGCCGCGCGGCAGACCGCACGGACCGACGCAACCTCCCGTCTGGACGGGAATGACCAAGTATATTTCCCTCAACTTCCGTGTCAATGGTTTATTTCGGCGCGGGGTTCGCTTTTTTTGTTTTTCCGTTCCCTATGATGGAGGAGCGTTCCATGCCGGAAGTATTTACAACTATTATACAGGTCGATGCGCCGACGCAAGTCTCCAGCCGGTCACCGGATGGTGCGCCTCCCGTCTCCATCGCATTTACCGCCGACGGCGTCATTCCGTTTCCGCAGGTTATCGTTCGCGGGGCGGACGGTCGTGAGGAAAAAGTGTTTTCCGGTTCGGCGATCGAACGGAAAAACGACGCAACGTATCATCTGACCATTCCTGCGAACGCGTTTCCTCCCGGTCGATACCAGCTTCAGGTGGAAGGGTGTAAAAAGACGGATATCAGCCAAGCCGGAGCGGATGATTGGGTAAAGGTTTTTGTGCCGATGGAAATTCTCGCTCCGCCGACTCCCGCGCTTCAACCAAAGAGTGCGCCGTCGATCGGCGCGGGCGCGGCAAAACTGTATTTTTGCGTTCACAAGCACATGCATCAACCGTATTACCGCGCGGCCGATCCCGATTTTTGGGATGGCGGCAATGACGATATTTTCGCGAGCCGCGCGGGAGCGTACCGGCATTTCATCAAAAATGCGGTCGCGCAATATCAGGAAGCGCCGTATGCCGGATTGTCCATGAGCTGGTCGGGCAGTCTGGTGGAGCAGCTTGACATGGCGTCTTCGCGCGGGCTGGCGCATGGCGCGTTTGGCGGCGACTGGAAGGCGGAGGTGAAAGAGGCGGCCCGCATGAAAACGGTGACGGGAACGTCGCGGGCCGAATTCAGCGGTTTCGGGTTTTATCATCCGCTCATGCCGCTTATTCCCGAACGCGATATCATCCGGCAGATTCTTTGTCATCGCGATATGGTTCGCCGGGAGTTCGGGGTCGAGGCTTCGACTATTTTGTTTCCACCCGAGACCGCGTTTCATGTGCGGATTATTCCGGCCCTTCTGAAAGCCGGGGTGACGGCGGTTATTTACGATTCGATCCACCGCTACCGCACGTGCCGGGAGTATCCATACGCCGGATTGACCGAAGGCATGCTGCCGCCGAACCGGGCCGATCAGGTCAATCCGCCCGTAGACGACTGGTTGCAACTCCGCAATGTCTGGGCCGGTTCAAAAATCTCCCCAAGCCTTTTACGGCCCGAGCATGTTCAATACACCGATGTCGACGGCCGCGACTATTCCATCGTCGCCGTGCCGGCGGAACGGTATATCGGCAATGAAGACGCGCGCGGCGGATTTGGAGCATTGGTCTATCCTGATGTTTTGGGGCAGGTTTTGGATGCGGTTGTCGCGTCGGGCGCGTATGATCCGGCGCATCCGCCGTTTTTCATCCTTCATTCCGACGGCGACAATTATGGCGGCGGCTCCGAATCGTATTACGGTTCCAATACGGCGGGCATGATGGCGTGGTTGAAGAGCGACCCCCGGTTCGAACTGACGACGATTCGCGATTATCTGGACCGATTCCCGCCCGATGCGGCCAGGACGGTTCATATCGAACCCGGATCGTGGAGCGGCGCCGACAACGGCGATCCGCAGTTCATGAAATGGTTTTCCGGCTATTCCCAGCCGTATTCGCCGGATTTGAATTCATGGGCTGTCCTGACCGCGTTTCAGAACGCGGTTCATGCCATGCTGGACGCGCGTCCGGACGATGACGCTGCGCGGGCGGCGGAAAAATTGCTTTTGACGGCGGAAGCGAGCGATTACTGGTACTGGACCGGGCAGGATGTGTGGGACAGTCAGGTCACGCTTGCCGCCAATGCCGCCTACGCCATTATTCACGATAGCCTCGACGCTCTCGTTCGCGCGCAGCGGGATAAAACCGGGCCGACGATTTTCCCGCCCTGGATCACGCCGGAAAATCCGGGCGGGCAAACATGGGGCAACAACCAACTGGTCCCGGCGGAGCGGCAGGGAACGGTTCACACCTTTATTCACGATGTGTCCGGCGTTCGATCCGCCCGTCTGAAAATCCGGCTGGACGCGGGACAGGGAAGAGAAATCGACGTGCCGCTTCATAATGCCGGCCCGTATCCGTGCCGCACCGGCGCGCGGATCACGGCGGAGTATTACACGGCCCAACTGCCGGAAGGAGCGGGAGATATCCGGTATTGGATTGAGGCGGAGGATAACGCGGGGAACATGACGCGCGGGACGCTTGAGCGGGTATTTTTGGCATAAGCGGCGCGGGATAAAATTTTGCCTTGACATGAGCGATTTTTCCCGGCATGATTATAACACTGCGCCGCCGAGCCGGGCGGCGCGGTTTATATTGATATTGATGAACTATTATATGCAAGCGGTATATACAGGAGCTTTGAAAAATGGCCAAAAAGAAGAAAAACCCGGTTGAAGTGTACCAGATGGTGTGCTCCAGCTGCGCCAGCCGGAATTACGTCACCCGTTTGAAACGCGAAAACAAATCGCTCGAAGTCAGCAAATATTGTCCGACCGAGCGCAAGCATTTCCCCCACAAGGCTAAAAAAGCCTAAACGGAAATTCGAACAGACGCGCTTCCCGACTCGCCGTTCCTTCGTGGACGGCGAGTTGTTTGTTTTTGGCGCATGCGCTAAGGCGTCTTGGAAATTTCCCATTTCCATATGTCTACGTTTCTGCTACACTTGGCGATGGTTGCATACATGTGGGATAGACCCGGGTCCGTCTGTAATCATACCGGCCGATTGGCAGGAGCGTTTGGCATTATGCGTCGTTATTGTTTGGTTTGTCTGCTTGTCGTCATTGCTTTTGCAACCGCGCTTCATGCGGGCGAACATCCGTGGACAAACAAGCGAATCTATTACATTATAGAATTTCAGGGGCAATTGCGCGAAAAGGGGTATTTTGTTCGCCGCGCCGGTTCGTATCAGCGTCGGCCATGCATTATCACCGAAGAAGAAAAATTCACCTTCGAAGCGCACAACCGCCAGGTGCCCGTCACCCGAACTTCCATCAAAACCGTTACAACTCCCGCAGGCGAAGCGTTGCAGCGCACCGAGACGATGACCGGCGCGGAATCCGGCCGCGAGAGTGTTACCATCGCGAACGGTGAAGCGCAATTTGTCGCGTCCGGGTATTATGGCGCGTCCGGTGCCGTCCCGGTCCCTCCCGGCGTCATGTTTGAAATTACCGGCGATTGGCTTGCCGTCCAGGCTCCGCGACCGGGGAAAACCGTCACCGCCGACATTCTCGATCGCTCCCGCCGCACGGTGAACCGCGAGACGGTGACGATGGTCGAACAGATCGATGGCGCAAGGCCCGAAGTGTGGCTGGCCGAATTTTCCGCCGGCGGCCGCAATCCCCTTATGGCACGTTTTACCGCTGACGGCCGTCTTACGCGGCTGGAAGCGGCGGGCTTGATCTATCAGATCGTTTCGCGCGAAGAATTTGAAGAAGGCGCAATTCTTTCGGGCGAGCGCCTGCCTGCCGCCGAGAACGATCTGCCCCGCACGGAATCGATTGGCGCCAACACGCCGGTTATTCCGATAGGCGAGACCATCCCCGCGTGGGACAACTTCGCCTGGCTCATTCTCCAGGCCGCACCGGCGCACCGCTGGCAGACGATGCTGTCCACCTCGGAATATTCGCAAATCGATCCCGCCGGGTTTGAACTGAACATTACCGCGCTTCGCAATGCGCCACGGGTGGACGCCGCGGCGACCCTGCCCATGCCGGTTTCACCGGATGTGCAGATTTTCCTGACTTCGACCGACGCCTTGCCCGCCGGGTCGGCCGCCGTTATCGAAGCGGCCCATATCGCGATTGCCGATGCCGAGACCCGACGTCCGGAAAACAACGCTGTCCGCGCCGTCAGTTATTTGGCCGGTTGGGTGAACCAGAACATTGCGGTTGACGGCTGGTACGGGTATGCCAGTTCGGCCGAAGAGACGTTGTCGAACCGGCACGGCGATTCGCTTGGGCATGCGCGTTTGTTCGCCGCCATGGCCCGGGCGGTGGGGATTCCGGCGCGATTGTGCCAGGGTTTTCTGGCATATACGGGGAAAGCGGTGCATCATGTTTGGGCCGAAGTGTGGATTAACGGCGGCTGGATTCCGGTTGATACGACGGTGAGCCGCGTTGGTTTGCCTGCGGGCTATGTGTTGGCGGAACGCGCGGACCCGGACGGAACGTTCGGGATTAATTTCGCCTTGTTCATGAGAGAGCCGGGGCTTGGTTTGACGTTGATTTCGGCTGGCCGGGAAACGCCCGGCATGCAGCTTGCCGAGCTGGTTGTGGGCGATCGGCGCACATATGCGTTTTCTGAAAACGACTGGATGGCGAATTTGTACTGGGGCTTCGCCATGCGGCTTCCGCCCGAGTGGTCGGGAGCGGCCAAGCTGAATTCGGTGGAGATGACCAGCCTCGACCGCCAAGCAAGCGTCAAATGCGAGGCGCTGGCCGGCGAGTATGCCGCGTCCGCCGCGGAACTGGATGCGAACGCGCGGGCGTTGCGTTCCAGCCTCCAGCGCTTTCGCTTGCTGGAAAGCCGCATCGTCGCTTTTGACGCGGACGGTTCGACTCAGGCCATGTTTATGGATTTCACCTGTGTGCAGGAAGGCCGGACTCTTCGTTGCCGCCAGTATGTTTTGCCGCGCCGCCAGCGTGCGTTCAGGCTGTCGTTTTGGGCGCCGGCCGAGACGTTCTCTTCCCATACCGCCGATTTTGACAGCGTTCTCGCCTCGTTCGAGTATTAAGCAACATATACATTTGTGCCGCAGCGGTTGTTTTCCCACGCCGTTCCATGTATGATTGCGTGGTG
>DAIPJX010000287.1:0-2538 GCA_036770065.1 Planctomycetota bacterium | reverse complement strand
AATCGCCGCGCCGACCACCGCGTGCAGGCCCTTCTCTGATGTGCAGGAGAAGGAAATTTATATCGTTCCCGGAAGCAAGATTATATGACCCGACGGGAATCATTTATACGAGGAGCAATAAATGATGCAGAAAAAACGCGTCTTGTTGGCTGTGCTGCTTGCCGCCGCGTCTTCTTTTTCCCTGGCTGGAGATCAACCGGGTCTGGAAGTGTTTGACGCCGATGGCGGCGCGGTCCAACCGGTGTACGACTACCAGCCTTATCCGGGACCGGCGACAGGATATTCACCGTTTGACGAGGAAGAAGAATTGCCGCCGGTGATTGTGCCCGACGGCGGCACATATGTCGACCCCTACGATCAACCGGTAACCACGACAGTCATGCCGGAACAACCGGAAACACTGGAGAACGATCCGTTCGCCCAACCGGACCGGGGCGACGTGTTTTCCGATCCGTACGATGAAGAGTACGGCGAACAGTTCGACTCGCCCGCTCCCGATGCCGCGTCCGTTCCGGAAAATGCGGTGGACGAACCGGTGGCGAGGACGATCGAAACGCCCCGCACATTTGAATCGTTCTATCCGGCGGATCCCGTGCAAGCGACGCTGGCGGACATCAATACACGGAACAGGGACTATCCCGGCCTTTTCGAAGCGACCGCCACTCGCGACATCAATGCGGTCGCTTCGGTTATATGGCAGGCACTCAGGGAACGACGGGTTCTTGACGCAACGCTTCAGCGCGGTCCCGGCGCGTCGGCGGGCTATGCCAACCCGCATGAAATGCAAAGGATGCTCCAGCTTTCCCGGTACGTTCCCGTCGATGACGACAATTCGCCAATGGCGGCGGCCGGAAGAATCAACGAGATTCTCGATGCGTTCTCCCAACCGGTGATCGACGACCCGGGCTTCGCCGCCTGCATGGCGAGCCTTCTTGTCCGCCTGCACGACGACATTGCCGCAATTCGCGGCTGGCTGTTTACGGCGAACAACAATGGCGAAAGCCTGGAATTGTCCCGTACCTATATTCGCGCCGCCACGACCTGCGACTTCTTTATTTTCCCGCGCCGCGAATTTTCGGCGGAGATGAATACGGTGTATCAGCGGTCGGGTTCCATGTTCTACCGCGATGGCGCAAGCATCGCGGGCGACGTCGGCGGCGTCACGGGCGGCCTCCTGTCCGGCGCGCTCATGTTGAACGAATATACGCAAGGCGATTCGCGCTACCGCCGGGACATGCAAACAGTCTGGAGCGCGATGGAGCGCCCCGCGCGCTATGCGCTTGAGTTGGCGTTCCCGGACATGACGCTGCCGCGCATAGGACCCCGGGGCGTCCGGGAGCTTTCAATTGAGGAAGTGATGCGGCTCAATGAAATTTTCCCGAGGCAACCGGGACGCCGCGTCGGCCTTTCCGTCAGCCACTCGTTCCCGCCGGTATCGAACGCGGAATCCTATGGCGGCATTTTCGTCACCCGAAGCGGATACGACACGCTGGGCCGGTATCTGGCCGTCAGGTTCGGGCCGTTGGGAATTATGGGCGGAATTCCCGGCCACCGCGATTTCGGAACGCTTGAACTGATGTCGCGCGGAGTGAAATTCCTGGTCGACGGCGGCGGATACGGCGGCGCCGCGTCTCTCCCCGAAGCGCACAGCGGACTGTCGCTTGACGACAATTATGTTCTGGACACAACCTACAATGAACCGGGCGTTCCGGTCAGTACATTGTGGCGCACAAATGCGGGCATGGATTTCGTGAGTGACAGAGCGTCGTTCGCGGACGGAAAGACGTGGCAGAGAACGGTCGTGTACGTCAAGGACCTGCCGGGCGAAGCATTGTCCGATTATTGGGTTGTCCTGGATACGGTGGATATGCAAAACGACAACCAGCCGCATCAGGCGCGCATTCGCTACCAGTTTGCCCCGGGCATACAGGCGTATCATGACGGCGCGGGCATTGTCGCGACGGCGAATTATTCGAACGGTTCGGCCCTGCGCGTTTTCGCGATTGATTCCAATAGCGAACTGACGGTTGCCGAAGGCGATATGGGGGTCATGCCCAGCTTTGTGTACGATCCGTTTGGAGGGCAAATGGCGGCGCCGTCCGTGGTGCTGACCAGAACATTGGTTGGCGACTCGACGACGTCGACGCTCCTGTATCCGGCGGAAAACATGAACCACCGCCCCGCCCGCATTGAGCGCGATGCCGATTTGATTCGCGGACGCACCGGAGCGATTGTGGTCGATCACGGGCACGGCAGGATCGATGTTATCGCCTGGGCCCCGCCCGGAACCGAACTGGTGACGCCAACGCTGAATTTGCAGATGTCGGCGGACTTGGGCATATTCCGTTTGCGGAACGGTAAAATAATGAAAGTGAATTTCGTCAACCTGGAAAACTTCCAGGCGAAAGAACCGGACGGCGGGTTATGGTCGATGAGAGTGGACGGCCCGGCGCAGACGCTGTCGCTCGAGCCTGCGGCGGATGGCGGGTGGCAGGTGCTGTCCGATCCGGCCAATCAATCGTCGGCGACGCTGTACGA
>DAIPJX010000079.1:0-9189 GCA_036770065.1 Planctomycetota bacterium | reverse complement strand
GAGAGTAATTTTGAACCAGCATCAATCTGCGAAAATAACCGAGAATATCGAAATCTCCTGTCCTTGCTGTCAACACAAACTCTTGCTTGTTAAAAAGATAAAGCCGCAACCCTAATCAGGCTGCGGCTTTGTTTGTAATGGCACCCCGGGAGGGGATCGAACCCCCATCTACAGCTCCGGAGGCTGTCGCCTTATCCATTGGGCTACCGGGGCAGTGCAAGATGGAATATCATAGCGAAACCGAGACGCATGTCAATGCAACTTCATCTTTTATAACGAGATTTTACCAGCGGCGACCATGATGGTAATAGCCGCGCGGACCATAGTAATACCGGGGTGTTGGAGCATAATATACAGGAGGACCTGGAACGACAACAACCGGAGGCTCCTGAACGATCACCGTTGGCGCCGGAACATAATTCGAAAAAAGAACTTCCGTACGCACTTTTTCCCTGTCCGTCGCAACCCCCGTCAAGCCGCTGTTGCCAAACACACCGAATGGATTCAGCGACAACGTCGTCGTTTCGGCTTCTCGCACCTTGACCGTCAAACTTTTACCCGTATCGCCGTACGCTTTATAGCCTTCCTTTCTGATATTCACCGTTATGCTTTGTCCCGACTGCAATGCAAAACCGCCGTTCGGAGACCTTGAAATGAAAATCCGTTTGTTTTGCACGGCTATATTCACATAGTACGGCTGCCAGTCGCGGTTCATAATCGTCAACCAGCCTTCCTTATCGTAACGCGGTGGAAAAGCGGACGACATAGTGATGGCAACCGGGGCAATAGGCGTTCCCGCAGCGGGCATGGATTCAGTTGACTCGACAGTTGCGGCGAAAGCGGCAATGTCAGGCTCCGCATACGTTGTAGTGATATCCGTCGGATGAAGCGCGGCTATCAAATTCTCCGACGCGCCGAGCGAGCGCAACACGTTTGCTTCTTCAGTTGTAATGTACAGGCTGTCTTCGTCTTCAACCATATTGAGAATGACGTCTTCCGCCACATGATTGCGCAGCAGGTTTTCCACATCACCGCTATCCAGCGCCATTGCCCGAGTCGGGCCCATGGCGATGCCTGCGACGATTCCCAGGACGATCAGGGCATGAAGAAAAGTACGGCGTCCGTTCATGGTTGTATTCCTCCGCAATGCGTTATGATCAAGCATCAAGCACATATCCCAATTCGGTCGTCGGTCGAATGACACTACCAGCGACCATGATGTCCTCGGTGGCCGTATCTGCGGTGACCGCCCCATCTGTGTCCTCCGCCAAAACCGAAGCTGAACGAATAGCGCGGATATGATGGATAGCTTCTATGGACCACAACCGGGGACGGTGTCACGTAGACCGGTGCGCATCCGACGGTCGGCGCATATACAACCGGCGGTTGCGGCGTCACGACTGGCGCCGGCGCGACTGGAACGGCATACGGCTCCGGCGCCGGCGCGGCCGCGACGGCTTCGGCGCTTGTCAAAAATTCGAGCAATTGATCAGTTGCGCCGGCGTTGTGCAGCCGGACGACGTCTGTTGCAGACAGCGGTTGTTCAAGCGGCCGGTTCCGGATCAACTCGACAATGGTCGATTCATCCACATTTCGCTGGACGAGCATGGCGATTTCATTCGCGTCAAGCGCCCGGGCCAACTGCGAGACAATCATGAACGCCGCGACGCATATTCCGATCTGAAGGGTTCGCATGGTATATTCCTTTTCTGCCGGTTTTCGTTCATTGCACAACAATCCATTATATCAGTAGCCATTGCCGGGGGAATGTTACACTTTGTTTTTTTTAAATTACCCGCATTATTCGTTCCATTGGTCGAAGTGATCGTTCAGGACGTGTTCCACTGCCGACGCGTCTTGTTCTTTGATGGCTCGGAACATTTCCGCGTGTTTGGCGAGGAATGCGTGTTCCTGGTTGTTTTTTACGAGCCGTTCCAAGGTGTTTTTGCGTGAAGGCAGGGTTAGCCGTTCCATGACCGCGTTTATTTTATCGACAAGTTGGTTTCGGACCATTGCGTAAATAATCCGGTGGAATACGATGTCGGTTTCGAGGAGCGCATCGGTGTTGGTTTTATCCTGGGTTTGTCGTTCCATGGTATCGTAGGCTTGTCGAAGAAGATCGAGGTCTTCGTCTGTCCGTTTGGCAAGGGCGTAGCGGAAGACGCCGGTTTCGATGAGCTTTCTCAATTCGAGTATGTCCTTCGAGTCGCCCGATTCCAGAATCAGCCCATAGACAAGCGGATCGAGCATTCTGTCGGTAAACCCTTCGGTGACAAACGTTCCTTCTGAGCGTTTGATAACCAGGACTCCCATTGTCACAAGGACTTTTATTGCTTCGCGCACCGAGTTCCGTCCGACTTTCATTGAGTCGGCCAGTTCGATTTCGGTGGGTATTTTTTCCCCGGGTGTTAGTTCCCGGGCAATGATTGCGTTTGTCAGACGGTCGATGATTGTGTCCACGACCGATTTGTTTGCCAGCGGTCGCATAAGGCGCAACGTGGCGGCGGATCGCTTCACGGAGGCTCCTTCCCTTGATGCCAATTTCGGTTCTGTATTTTTTACTCTGTTCGGCGTTGAAGGTTTTGGGGATCCGTTTCCCCGGTCGTGATCAACACGGTTCTGCCATTGTACGCTTTTTTCGATATTGAGGAAAGGGTGGGATAGCGACGCGATTGTAATTGACGTAATGGAATGTGCGATGGCACCGGCATGGTAGCGGCTGAGTTATGCAAAAAAAATACACTCTCGCTCAATAAAGATTGTTTGCCGCATTCCAAATTACCGAAATAATCCACCGCACTCAATAATACGTCAGATACCATACTATATCTCTTCCAGCACCAATTAGATAAATCGACATGCTTCTTCAGGCATTTTCCATCGTCTCTCCACAAGAGACAAATTAATTACATAAAATTACATGCCGCACTTAACATCCATAAAACCGCTCCCGCAACTTTCCCATTCAAACTTGGTGAAAAAAGTTGAACTACCGTCGAATGGGGATATACTTTCACTGCCACGCTAACAGTCATGATATCCAGTAAATACCGGCACACGTACTCGACAGGGCATGCTTTTCAAACATAACGGCAATTCCGATTCATGCGTTTTCAGAGACATTAATCGAGATGTTTTTCTCGTTATACTGCAAATTGCAACACCGTAAATTACCTATAAATGCCACATTATACAGCAAAAAGCCAAACTGCGATGCGCGACCCACTGCAATCCATTGACATGAGGCACTCATCCCTTTGAACGCAGGAAGGAAACCGGTATGGATGCAATTTTGGAAGCGAAGAAGAGCGCCCTGATACAAGAAGTACTATCGCGATACCCGGATGCGGCGGAGGACTCCCTCATAACGCTGCTTCAGGAAGTCCAGGAAGCGTGCGGATATCTTTCCCGCGACGCCATCCTGTCCATCGGGCGCCATCTTGATCTGCCTGCCAGCAAGATTTACGGCGTCGCGACGTTTTACAATCAGTTCCGTTTCTATCCTCTCGGGCGCGTCCACATTCAAATCTGCCGTGGAACCGCCTGTCATGTCAAAGGGTCGAAAGCCGTTCTCGACGCAATCGCCCGCGAACTCGACATTGCCGAAGGCGAGACGACTCCCGACGGCGCGTTCAGTTACGAGACGCTCGCGTGCATTGGCGCCTGCGGTCTTGCCCCCGCCATTATGATCAATGGAGAACTGCGCGCAAAGGTGACGCCCGAATCCATTCCCGCTCTTTTGAAAGAGTATAGAGAGAAAGTGGAGGCTGTATGACTGCGACCATGCCAATCACCAGGTGCTGGCCGGAAATGTCGCCGCCGGCGAGTGTTTTCGTATCGGAAATCGCCAAGGACGCGCCGGCGACAATGGCCGCGCTCCGGGGTGAGAACATGATCCGGCCCACGATTCGCGTCGGCGCCGGAACGTGCGGCTGCGGCGCCGGAGCCGGTCGAACCATAACGGCGCTTCGGGCGATTCTCGACGGGAAAAAGCTCGATATCGATTTGACCGAGGTCGGATGCATCGGCTTGTGTTCCGAAGAACCCATCGTCGACGTCCAGCTTCCCGGCAAGGCGCGCGTCTATTTCCGCCAGGTCACCGCCGACAAGGCCGGCCGGTTGCTTGAGGAAGTCCTGGCCGGTCGCCTTCCCGCCGACATGATTTTGGGACAAATGACCACCGGGGACGCCGAACCCTGGCAGGGAGTTCCGGAAATGCGCGACATGGCGTTTTTTTCCAGGCAAACGCGCCTTGTTCTTCGCAATTGCGGTTTGGTGAATCCGCACAGCATCAGCGAGTACATTGCTCGAGGCGGCTATGCCGGCCTTGTCCGCGCGCTCAAGGAAATGCGCCCCGAGGAAGTCGTCCACACGGTTGAGCTTTCCGGGCTTCGCGGCCGCGGCGGCGGCGGTTTCCCCACCGGCCGCAAATGGATGTTCGCCCGCCAGACGCAGGCGGATCAAAAGTATTTGATTTGCAACGCCGATGAGGGCGATCCCGGCGCATTTATGGACCGCGCGCTTATCGAAAGCGATCCGTTCCGCCTTCTCGAAGGCATGACCATCGCCGCCTACGCCATCGGCTCATCCAGGGCGTACATTTACATCCGCGCCGAATATCCCCTCGCCGTCAAGCGTCTTCAGGAGGCGCAAGCCACAGCGATCAAATGGGGACTTCTCGGCAAGAACATCCTGGGGACCGGATTCTCCCTCGACATCAAGCTGAAGATGGGCGCCGGCGCGTTTGTGTGCGGCGAGGAAACGGCTCTTATCGCATCTATTGAGGGACGGCGCGGCACGCCCCGCCCGCGCCCGCCCTTCCCCGCCGTCAAGGGCGCGTTCGGAAAACCCAGTACGGTCAACAATGTCGAAACGTTCGCCAACGTTCCGGAAATCATATCCCACGGTCACGAACTTTTTTCGTCAATCGGCACGGACATGAGCAAGGGAACGAAAATTTTTGCCCTGTCCGGCAATGTCGAGCGCACGGGACTCGTCGAAGTCGCGATGGGGCGCACGATTGACGACGTCGTCACCTTCATCGGCGGCGGCGGCGGCGCGTCGAAAGAGTGCAAGGCGGTGCAGATCGGCGGTCCGTCCGGAGGCTGCGTTCCGCGCAAAAAATTCGATACGCTGATCGATTACGAAAGTCTCAAGCTTGTCGGCGCCATGATGGGTTCGGGCGGTCTCGTCGTCATGGACGAGGGCGCCTGCATGGTGGATCTGGCCCGTTTCTTCATGGACTTCCTGCAAAAGGAAAGCTGCGGCAAATGCATCCCCTGCCGCGAAGGCACTCGCCGCATGTTCGAAACGCTCGATATGATCACCCGCCCTCGCGGGCGCGAATCGGGCGATGACGCGCTTGTTCGTTTCCAGTCCGTCGCCGCTCTCGAACGCCTTGCCCGCGTCGTTCAGGACACGGCGCTTTGCGGACTCGGCATGACGTCCCCGAATCCGGTTTTGTCGACGCTCCGGTGGTTCCGCGACGAATACGAAGCGCACGTGTTCGAACGCCGCTGTCCCGCCGGCGCCTGCGTCGAGTTGATGAAGTTTGCGATCCTTCCCACCCACTGCGTCGGGTGCGGCGCGTGCGCCCGCCAATGTCCGACCCAGGCGATTGCCGGGACGCCGAAAAATCCGTACAGCATCGATCCGGACAAATGCATCGCCTGCGGCAACTGCCTGGCGTCGTGCAAATTCTCGGCCGTGAGCAAACATGCTTGAAATGGAGGCGAAAGATGTCGAAAAAGAATAATGAAACGCCGCAAACATCGGCGAAAGCGGCCGAGATGAAAAACAGCCTTCCGAAAAAGGATGAACGCCCCAAGGCCAGGCCGAACGTCATGACCGTCAACGGCCATGACGTCGAGTTCAAGCCCGGCGACACCATTCTATCCGCCTGCCAGCGGTCGAACATCCACATTCCGACCCTGTGCCATCTGGACGGATTCAGCCCCACCGGTTCGTGCCGGTTCTGCGTCGTGGAAATAGAAGGACGCCCGGCGCTTGTTCCCTCCTGCACGTATCCCGCGGAGGGGGGACTGGTCATCCAGACCCACTCCAGCCGCGTCGTCGAAGCGCGGCGGACCATCATCGGCCTTCTTCTGGCCGACCACCCCGGCGATTGCCTCGCCTGCGCCCGTTCCGATTCCTGCCGCCTGCAGGAACTGTCCGCCGAACTGGACGTTCGCCAGCGCCGTTCCTACACCGCCCGTCCGCACCATGAGCTGGACACGGCCAGTCCGTCGATTACGCGCGAGACATCGAAATGCGTCCTGTGCGGCAAGTGCGTCCGCGTGTGCGAAGAAGTCCAGGGCGTCGCCGCCATCGGGTTCATCGGTCGCGGCGCGGAGACGATAGTCGGCACTGTTTTCAATCAGGGGATGAACGTCAGTTCCTGCATCAACTGCGGCCAGTGCACGCTGGTGTGCCCGACCGGCGCGCTTCACGAACGGCGATACATCACCAACGTCGTCGAAGCGCTTCGCGACCCGACCATGACGGTCGTCGTCCAGCACGCTCCGTCCGTCTCCGTCAGCATTGGCGAACTGGCGGGCCTTCCCGCCGGCCACGACGTCGACGGCGCAATGACCTCGGCGCTGCGAAGGCTCGGATTCGACTACGTGTTCGACACCTCGTTTTCCGCCGATCTGACCATTATGGAGGAAGCGTCCGAATTTGTGCACCGGGTCAAGCACGGCGGCGTGTTGCCGATGCTCACCAGTTGCTCTCCGGCGTGGATCAAGTTCGTCGAGACGTTCTATCCCGACTTTATCTCCAACCTGTCCACCTGCAAAAGCCCGCAAGCGATGATGGGCGCGGTCATCAAATCCTGGTGGGCGAAAAAAATGGGCATCAAGCCGGAGAAAATTTTCAGCGTTTCCATCATGCCGTGCACGGCGAAAAAATTCGAGGCGTCCCGCCCCGAGATGTCCCGTCACGGCGTGTCCGACGTCGACGCGGTTCTGACCACGCGCGAATTGGCCCGCCTGCTCAAACAACACAACCTGAACCTGTCCGAACTTTCGCCCGGCAAGCCCGACTCGCCCTTCGGCGAGCGGTCCACGGCGGGGAAACTTTTCGGCGCTTCCGGCGGCGTTATGGAAGCGGCTCTTCGCACCGCTTATTGCATGATAACCGGCAAAGAGGCGGCCAATATCGATTTCAAGGAGGTTCGCGGCCTTGAAGGCGTCAAGGAATACCGCATGGACATCGCGGGCATTGATGTGGGACTGGCGGTGGTCAACTCGCTTTCGAACGCGCGCAAGGTGCTCGATCAAATCAAGCAGGGACGAAGCGACTTGCATTTTATCGAGGTTATGAGTTGTCCAGGCGGCTGCGTCGGCGGCGGCGGCCAACCGCTTGCGCCGACCCGCGACGCAATCAGAACGCGTATGGAAAAGCTGTATGAAATCGACGCGTCGGAAACGATCGCGCATCGCCTCAGCCACCACAACGCGGAGATACAGCGGCTGTACGAGGAGTTCCTCGGCGCTCCGCTCGGTCCAATGAGCCATGAACTGCTGCACACGCATTACCGCGAGCGTCCCGTGTCCCGCTGATATGAATGAAGGAGACGTCATGGTCAAGACCATTTTGCTGGTTGACAGAGATACATTGTTCGTCGAGCAGATTCGTCAGAAGTTTTTGGCGGCGGGGTTCAAGGTATTGTGCGCCCGTTCCGAAGTCGAGGCGGAGCGTATTCTTGAATCGACCCGTCCCGACGTCATGGTGACGGAAGTTCTTCTGGAACGTCAGGACGCCGGTTTTTGCCTTGCCTGGAAGGCAAAGCGGACGTATCCCGATTTGCCGGTGATTATCGCGTCGTCGGTCACATGGCATACGGGGTTGTATTTCAGTTTATCCACGCCCGAGGACAGGATGTGGATCAAGGCTGATTATTTCCTGGACAAGCCGACTCGCCCGGAAGAACTGGAATCGACGATTCGTCAATGCCTGCACCCGGTCAAGGCCGGGTGAGGGTCGCACACGGCGCAGAGGGGGAAAGGCGGCATGCCTTTCCCCCGTTTTTGCATTGCGCCTTTTATTTTTTCCGCCCTGGAGCCTTATTCAACATGCAAGGCTCTTAAAATCCAAATGCCAACGCGCCGCCGTCAACGGCGAAATCCTGGCCCGTAATATACACCGCCGCGTCGGACAGCAAATACGCCGCCATGGCTCCTATGTCGGCATTGTTGCCGAAACGGTGTACGGGCATGCGGGAAAGAATCTTCGCTTTGCGTTCCTCGCTCATGACCTGTTTTGTCATATTCGACGGAAACCAGCCTGGAGCGATGGAATTGACCGTTATGTTGTCGTTCGCCCACTCGACCGCAAGACCGCGCGTAATCCCCAGCACCGCGCTTTTGCTGATGCAATACGGAACCACTTCGGAAAAGCCCAAATGCGCCGCCATCGAGGAAATGGACACGATGCGCCCCGTATGCTCGGACTTTTTCAAATACGGATACGCGCATACCGACATTTTGAACACGCTCTTGACGTTCACGTCCAGTATCATGTCGAAATCGGAATCGACAAACTCCTCCGCGCGTTTCTTCACCGTCGACCCGGCGTTATTCACCAGAAAGTCCAGCTTGCCGCCTTCCGCCGCATCGGCGACAACGCCGGGGAGCGCCGAATAATCGGTCAAATCAACCTTGACCTGGCGAACATTCGCATGGGACGCCGGCTCGCCCGCTTTCACGCGTCCCGTGCGGCTCAATCCGATAACCGTCGCGCCCGACTCGGCCAAAACATTCGCTATGGCCAGGCCAAGACCCGATGACGTCCCCGTCACAATGCCAACCCTGCCGCTCAAATCCGCGCCCATTGCTCAATCCTTTTCAAAAAATCAACACCACCGTCCTGTCCCAATCCTGGGTCATACGTTCGGAAAATCAGTCCCAAGCGCTCCCGCGCGCGCTCTCCTCAATCAATGATACCGGTTTTCATGATCTTCATGAACGCAAAAAAACCGCGTTCCCCAAAGAACGCGATTCGCGCAACAACCAGAGCCAATGCGCTCCGACCGCGAGGGAAAATTGGCCTGGATGAAAACCGCATGATTGTTCGAGAGGTGATTGAATCAAACATGTTCCCGCGCTTTGTAATTCACCATGCCACGAATATCCCAAAAGGCGGTTCCAGACATATTCTGGAGCCGCCTGGAATATTTTCCAATGTAAA
>DAIPJX010000078.1:0-9239 GCA_036770065.1 Planctomycetota bacterium | reverse complement strand
GTTCAAGCAGGCAATAAAAACGCCCCGGACTCGCCGGGGCGCCTGGTTTTCTTGAATCGGTGCGCGGTTATTTGCACAACTTGAGCGTTTCTTCCGCGATCCAGCCTTCCTCGTCGGTGGGAATGACGAGAATCTTCGTTTTCGAACCATCGACGGAAATATCGCCTTCCGCGCCGCGAATCATCTTCTTGTTCTTCTCGCGGTCGAGGACAATGCCGTAGTTGTCCAGATTGGCGACGCTGTGCTCGCGGACGTCGGTGCCGTTTTCGCCAATGCCGCCCATAAAGCAAATCGCGTCGACGCGACCGAGAATCGCCATGTACGAGCCAATATACGATTTCACCCGGTAACAGAACATGTCGATGGCAAGCTGCGAACGCGAACCGGACCCGTTCTTGGCTGCGTCCTCCTGCAAATTGCGCATGTCGTTCGAAACGCCGCTGATGCCAAGCAAGCCGGACTGCTTGTTCATCATCTTGTCGATCTCGGCTATCTTGCTGTACTCGGGTTTCGAGTTCAGGAACGGGATAATCGCGGGATCGATGTCCCCCGTCCGGGTGCCCATCATCAAACCGGCAAGCGGAGTAAAGCCCATAGTGGTGTCGACCGATTTGCCGCCGCGAACGGCGCTCATCGAACAACCATTGCCGAGATGGCAGGTGATCAGGTTGAGATCGCCCGATGGTTTTTTCAATATCTCCGACGCGCGATGCGTAATATACGCGTGGCTGGTGCCGTGGAAACCGTATTTGCGAATGCGATACCGTTCGTACAGATCATATGGCAGCGGATATAAATAGGCTTCGCGCGGAAGCGTCTGGTGAAACGCCGTGTCGAAAACCGCGACCATCGGCACGCCGGGAAGAGCGTTGCGGCATTCCTGAATGCCGATCAGGTTCGGCGGGTTGTGGAGCGGCGCCAAATCGGAGCACTCCTCAATGCAGGAAATAACGTCCTGATCGATACGCATCGCATCGGAATAACGCTCCCCGCCGTGAACGACGCGGTGGCCGACCGCGCTGATTTCCTTGACGTTGGACAACACGCCCATCTTCGCGTCGGTCAGGCACGACAAAATATGTTCAATGCCGACTTTGTGATTGGGAATCGGATGGGTAAGCTCGAACTTCTCGTCTCCCTTGCGGTGCGTCAAAAGGCTGTCGTTTTCACCGACCTTTTCAGCCAAACCTTTTGCCAAAACCTTTTTTGCGGGCATTTCATACAATTGGTACTTGATCGAGGACGATCCGCAATTAATGACCAAAACAATCATGTTTGAAAATTCTCCCTGCCCAAAAGTAAAAATGAGAAAGCATATCGTATGCTTGACACGTGAAAAGACGTGCAACGTTGCAACCAAAAAAACGAATATAGTATACGTATAGGCGAGGCGCAACCAAAATGTTTATTATATTCATAGATCGTCGCAAAGCGGTTCTCACCGCATGGCGGGAATTGTTACCTGACCATGTTCAAAAGATCCTGAGCCATGGTATCCGCAACCCGTATCGTGGCGATGTTCGCCCCATAGGCTTTTTGAGCCGCCATCTGGTTGGTCGTTTCCCGGATGAGGTCGGTGTTGGACATCTCGACCATGCCGGAATCGACGCCGCCCGCAGCGTCAACCGCCAACGGACCCGGACGGGAAGGAGAATACACCGAAGAAACACGAACGCCCGTCCCAATATCATTGATATACGCCGCGTCCGTGGTCGCAATCTCTTGGGACTTGAATCCGTCCGTGTTGACATTGGCAACGTTGTGCCCCGACACATTGAGCCGGTCGGCATTCGCAATCAATCCGGAAACACCGCTTCCCAACGCATTTATGGGCATACATTCTCCCTCGGAACACTCTGCCGAAACGTTTCTACCATACTGGTTACATTGATAGTATACACCTGTATCATATCATAGGCAAATGAAAATACCTCGACACGAAAATCAATTTCACGTGCTCCGCAACAACTGGGGCGCGATTTGCTCCTGCATCGCAGGCGGCAGGCGAAGAAAGACGCCAAGCGCTTGCGACGGATTCATCTGGGTCATGAATACCATGATTTCGCCCGCGCTCATTTTGTTGTCGTTGAAAATCTTCACCACCGCGTCCGGCGGAACGCCGGCAAAACGATTCTCAACCAGCGGGATAACGTCCTGGCGATCGGGCGCGGGCATTTCGCTCAACACCTCGGCGGAAAAATCCGCCGCCAAATGATCCCGAATTATCCGCGCCGCCTCGGTCGGGCCGCCGCGCGACGGATCGCGGACAATCGCGCTCAAATACATACCGATGTCCCCCGCATCCATCTGGGCCAGCGTATTGCGCAATTTCTGCGTCGCCTGATCCCGCTCGACCAGAAGATTCTTCTTCCGTTCGTCGTCAAGAGCGCGGCGCAAATCCACGACTTGGCGCTTCTGCGTCTCCACCTCCGACCGAACCGCCTCCACCGTGCGCTTCTCGTTTTCAAGCAAGCGGTTCAATACCTCAAGGTTGGCTTGCTGAGCCTCCATCGCCTCCTGCGCCCGCATGGCGGCGGGAACGCGCGTCTCCGGAAGGCCCCGGTTAAGCTCAAGCTCGGCACGAGCCCTTTCCTCGTCACGCGCAAACGCCTGATACCGCGCATACGAGTCGTTCGGGATCATGATGCGATCCGTGCCGCCAATCACCCGCATAATGCTGCGCAAATCGGACGCGCTCAGCTTGTCCCGGTACATCTGAACCCCGATCAACCCGCCAAGGCTGATGACCGACAAGCCGAAAATGCTGATAAGCAAATAAAACGCGGTCGAAAGTATCCGCATAAATTACGTCTCCCCGCCCGATTGCAACCGCTTTTCGCGCTCGCGGCGGCCACGGGCCTGAATGGATAACTCGTCCAACAGAGTTTGCTCAATTTTGTCCTGCTCGCGAACAAATTCCTCGCGGCGGTTGTCCTTGAGAATCTCCATCATGCGCGTCTCCTGACGCGCTTCCACCAAAAGACGGCGGCGCTCTTCGCGCTCCCGCTCAAGCTTCGCTTCGCGCTGATGGGAATCGTTAATGGCGTGTTCGAGACGGGCGACCATGTGATAGGCCGAAACCACGGATTGAAACGGGGCCTTTTCCGCAAACGACTGGACGATGTCGTCCTGAATGCCGGAACGCTCCTGGATGATATCCTGCCGGCGCATCCGCTCCTCTTCAACCAGACGGTTGGCTTCGGCGAAATCGCGGCGCTTTTGATCCTCCATAATCTGGCGATATCGGAGGACCGGCTCCAAATTGAATCGAAAACGTTTCGCCATCGCGCCCGCCCCGTTCACATACACTGAAAAACAATCTTCCAGCGACCGGGCGGAAACCATGGCGAATGCAACACAACTCAGCCAATGGGAATAACATCCACCACAACGTCACTGATCAAGTCGTCCTGTCCCGGCCCGCGCGCCAGCCAACGTCGAACCCCCGATTCCCACCGCATGGGAAGAGCGAAAACACCGAACAGGCCAAGCGCCGTCACCACTATACTGTCGCCAAACGCAATGCCTGCCGCCTGCCAGCCGCCGCCACTCACGCCGAGCGTCCCGCATGCGCGCAACGCAATATACGCCGCCCCGTATGCGGCGGGCGCAAGCACAATGCAGCCAAGCACCAGCCATAACAAATGCAATACAATGCCCATGGTACCATCCGTTGAGTCTGTCACCCCGCACCAAAACGGCCTTCACCCCCCAATCACGAAGGAAAAGACCGGCCAGCCGCCGGCAGGGAAAATCGGAACGCCTGGCCATCCATGGTTATCGACCATTTTGGCTTTCCGGGCAGACCATTTTTTCACGAACCGCCATACCGGGCGATCAACTTATATCGTATGTTTCCTTCCGCCAAATGCAATATCCGACAAACGCCGGCAAAAAACTCCGGGATAGGGACTTGCAATAGAGACGGAAAACAATACGCTTTATGCTTGTACGTATCGGTCTGCGGACATGGTCGCTTTACAAGGTTCGAGGGTGGATATTATGGCGGATGCACCGGATTTTACCATTAAAACGCTGGGAAAATGCACAATCCCGTCGCCTATGGTGGATACATACGGAGAATATGCCTCCTTTGTTTCCGATAACGCTCGTATGCTCTACGATTGCTACCTCGGCGACGTCGAAAACCGTCCGGACGAAGGCGGCCGTTTCCCCTCCATGGAAATCGCCGGACCGCGGAAAGACATCTACTTTGATCCGTCCAAATGCCGGGCGGGCATCGTCACCTGCGGCGGCCTGTGCCCGGGAATCAACAATGTCATCCGGGGACTCACGCTCGGCCTCTACCATCAGTACGGGGTGCGGAAAATATACGGCTTCCAATACGGGTACGAAGGATTCATCCCGAAATACAAACACGACGTCATCCCGCTCACGCCGGAACTGGTCGACAATATCCACGAACGCGGCGGCACCATCCTCGCTTCCAGCCGGGGAGAGCAATCGGTGGTCGAAGTCGTCAATTGCCTCGACCGCATGGACATCAACCTGCTCTTCACCGTCGGCGGAGACGGAACCATGCGCGGCGCCGTCGATATCGCGGCGGAAATCGCCCGGCGGGACATGAACATCTCCGTTATCGGCGTTCCGAAAACGATAGACAACGACATCAGCTTCACCGACGTTTCGTTCGGGTATCAGACCGCGTATTCGGCGGCGGTCGAGTCCATTCGTTCCGCCCATACCGAAGCCAAAGGCGCGCCGAACGGCGTCGGCCTGGTCAAGTTGATGGGGCGGCATTCCGGTTTTATCGCATGCGCGGCGACCATGGCGCAGCCGGACGTGAATTTTTGCATTATCCCCGAAGTGCCGTTTGAGCTGGAGGGACCGGGCGGTTTTCTCGAAGCGTTGAAAAAGCGCCTGAACAACCGCGGGCACGCGGTGGTGGTAGTGGCGGAAGGGGCGGGTCAGAACTTGTTCTCCCACAGCGGGTTGACGACAATCAAGCCGCGCACCGACGCAAGCGGGAATTTGAAGCTGAAAGACATCGGCCAGCATATGCGTGATACGATTATCGATTATTTCAGGGAACAGGACATTCCGGTCAATGTGAAATACATCGACCCGAGTTACAACATCCGTTCGGTTCCGGCGATTCCGGTGGACAGCGTGTTTTGCGGTCAGTTGGCGCGTCATGCGGTGCACGCGGCCATGACCGGCAGAACGGAAATGTTGATCGGCAACTGGAAGCAAACCTTTGTCCATGTTCCGATCCAAACGGCGATATCGAAGCGGAAAAAGGTGAACCCGAAGGGCGGCATGTGGCGCGGCGTTCTTGAAACAACCGGCCAGACCAGCCTGGTGAATGCCCGGTAATCCGGAAGCACATCAAAAAGACACGAATCGGGGCGTAGCGCAGTCTGGCAGCGCGCTTGCTTTGGGAGCAAGAAGTCGGTGGTTCGAATCCACTCGCCCCGACCAATATCAACAATCGCAACCCGAAAGGGTTGCGTTTTTTTTGTCGGCCGATAGCATGGCCCTATGATCACGATACTCGTTATTGCGCCGTATCAAACATTCGCGGACAGTTTCGCGGAAGTCTCCGCCGCTTGGCCCGAAACCAGCGGCGGCATGGACGGATATGAAATCACCACGCGCGTGATCTTCGAATACGAACATGCCGTCATCAGCGCAATGCGGCCCGAATGCGACGTCGTCATCGCGCGCGGAAACACCGCGACACTGCTCAAAAACGGAACCGTACCGGTCGTGGAAGTGCCGGTGCATCCCTATGACATTCTGCACTCGCTCCAAAAATGCCGGGCCGAATATCCGGGAAGACGCGTGTACTTTCTCGCCACCAGCGCGCTTTCACAACACATCCGCTATTTGTCGGAGTATATGGACCTGGGAGTGGAGCTGATCGATTTGCCCTCCGCCGCCGCGAAAGACCTGGAATCGGCAATCGCCAAAGTGGACGCGCCCAATCCCGTCATTATCGGCGGACAGCCGCTTTTCGCCTTCGCGGCAAAGCACGGCATTCCCTTTCTCACCATCGAATCGGGCGCGAAAGCCATGCGCGCCGCCTATGAGGAAGCCTGCCGCCTGGCCGTGGTGCGTCGGCGAGAGATGGAAAAACTCCAATCATTCAAAACTGTTCTGGATTACAATCAGGACGGCATCATCGCACAGGACAAGGAGCACCGCTGCATCTCCGTCAACGCAATGGCCGCGAAAATACTCGGCATCGCCGCCGCCGACGCCGTGGGCAAACGCCTGGAGGATTTGTTTCCCGATACGCCGCTTCAGCAATTTCTCGCAATCACCCCGCATTGCTCCGACGAAGTGGTGCAATTCAACCTGGTTCCGCTTGTGGTGAACAAGGCGGGAATTTTTCTCGCCGGTGAGCGCATCGGCGCCGTCGTCACGCTGCAATACGTCAGTAAAATCCAAAAATCGGAAAAAAGCATCCGCGACAAAATCGCCGAACGCGGCCTGGTCGCGCGCCACACCTTCGACGCCATCGTCGGCGACAGCCCGGTCATGCGCAAAGCCATCGGCACGGCGAAAAAATACAGTACCGTCGATGCGGGCGTTCTTCTGGTCGGGCAAAGCGGCACCGGCAAGGAATTGTTTGCCCAAAGCATCCATAACGAAAGCCCGAAACGGAACAATCCGTTCATGGCCATCAACTGCGCGGCGCTTCCGGAAAGCCTGCTCGAGAGCGAGTTGTTCGGGTATGTGGACGGCGCGTTTACCGGCGCCGTCAAAGGGGGGAAGTCCGGGTTGATCGAACTTGCCCATGGCGGCACGCTGTTTCTGGATGAAATCGGCGAAATGCCGCTCCGCCTGCAAGGCAGGCTTTTGCGCGTCTTGCAGGAGAAAGAAATCATGCGCTTGGGCAGCGAGAAAATAACGCCTGTTTCCATTCGCGTCATCGCGGCGACAAACAAGGATCTCCTCTTGCTGGTCAGGAAGGGGATTTTTCGTGATGATTTGTATTATCGGCTGGCTGTTTTGACGCTACGGCTTCCCGCGCTTTCGGAGCGACGGGAAGATATTCCCGATCTTGCCCGCTTTTTCCTCGATACGTTTGCCGCCCGACTTCGGAAACCACGGTTTGCCATCACTGAAGAAGCGGTGGCATGTTTGCGGTCGCTTTCGTGGCCGGGCAATATCCGCGAGCTGCGGAATACGTGTGAGCGGCTGGCTGTGCTGTGCGAATCGGGGACGATTGAGGCCGCCGACATTGTCGAGAGCGAGCAACAACTCGGCGGATTCCTCGGGTTTCAGAAACGAAAAAATGTTGTCACCCAAGAGTATGTGGAACGTCTTCTCGCCGATGGGCATACACGGCAAAGCATTGCGGATCAGCTTGGAGTGAACAGGATTACGTTGTGGCGGAAAATGCGTGAGTGGAATATTTCCTGATTAATCCGTTGCAATGATGTTGCGTAATGTTGCTGTAACAGTTATTCGCGACGTATTTCTCTTTTTCCGTAACGCAACAAAAAACATTCACAGTATACATGCCAAGACATGGCACTATGTTATCTGCTGTGTCGCCATACATGCCGAATGAAAAAATATCACTGGCAATGGATTTGCATCCTTTCCGAATAAGCGCTGAACGGCTTTTTCCTGTTACATAGCCTTCTATCACACTCAGCTATGCCTTGTTTCAGCGTCGAATTCATCAATACTTATAATTTTTTCCACACGTTTTGTATCGAATCGGGCTTCTCCCATCCGCCCGTACTGGTTGCGTCCGAATGCCCGCTTGCCCTGAAAGGAAAAATCGAATGACGGAACGCCCCATCGTCCTCATACCCCAAGATGTGCCGGAACAGGCGAAAAACGCGCTTGTCGGCCTTGGCTGCGCAGTCCGTATGGGGACAGGCATTACCGAAGACGCCTTGATAGCGGATATAGGAGACGCCGATTTTGTCGTCGCCCGAACCGCACCCTATACCCGGCGCGTACTGGAAGCGGCCCGCCGCCTGCGCTGCATCTCCCGCTTCGGCGTCGGCGTCGACAATATCGACCTCGCCGCCGCCGCCACCTTCGGCATATGGGTCGCAAACACGCCCGAAGCAAACAGCGCAACCGTCGCTGAACACGCGCTCGCCATGATGTTCGCCTGCGCGATCGATCTGGTCAATGCATGCAACGAAACGAAAAAGGGCAATTTCAATTACCGAAATCAGGTCATGGGCATCGATTTGGGCGGAAAAACCCTGTCCATCATCGGCCTTGGCCGCATCGGCCGCCGACTTGCCGTTATTGCGCAGGCTCTGTCGATGCGGGTCGTCGCCTATGATCCATTCGTCCCGACGGGGCAGGAACCGGGCGGCGTCGTGATGGTTGACGATTACGATCAGGCGTTCCGCGAAGCCGATTTTCTCAGCCTGCACCTGCCCTTGACGGAAAATACGCGCGGGAGCGTCGGGCACAGGGAATTTGCCTTGATGAAACGGTCCGCCTATTTCGTCAATTGCTCCCGGGGCGAAGTGGTGCGCGAAGCCGACTTGATCGCCGCGCTGGAATCGGGAGAAATCGCGGGCGCCGCGATAGACGTGTTTGAAACGGAACCGCCGTCCTCCGACAATCCGCTCTTCCGGTTGCCCAATGTCGTCGTCACCCCTCACGACGCATCGTTCACGCATGAAGCGTTTGGCCGCATGGGTGAGCATATGGTGCATAATATCCGCGATGTTCTCGAAGGACGCGTTCCGACGTGGCCGGTCAATCGACCGGAGGCGCCGCGCGCATAATTGTGTCTTGGTGCTGGTTCTGGTGCATTTATTTCAAGGCGGAAAAGGAAAAACATCATGAAAATGAAACGATTGGGATTGACCGTTCTCGTCATGGCCGCATTGTGCGGCACGGTTCTGGCCGGTCAGGTCCAGTATATCTCCATTGCGACATCATCGGCCGGCGGCACCTTCTCCATCGTCGGCACGGCCATGGCCGACGTGATCAACAAAAACGTTCCCGGCGTCAGCGCCAATATCGAAGTGACGGGCGGTTCGTCCGAGAACATTTTCCTCGCCGCCGGCAAGAACGTCGAAATCGCCTTTACCGCTTCGGACGTCATGTACCTGGCCATAAACGGCCTTGGCTCGTTCGAGGGCAAGCAGGTCGAAGGCATTAAGGGCATTATGGGCGGCATCATGAACACCATGCAGGTATATGTTCTCGCCGACGGACCGATCAAGAAAATGGAAGACTTGCGCGGCAAGAAAATTTCCTGCGGCCCCCCCGGTTCGGTCGGCCTT
>DAIPJX010000286.1:0-2584 GCA_036770065.1 Planctomycetota bacterium | reverse complement strand
GCGAACGACCCGCGTCGCCGCGCGACCGCGATCCGCGCTTGTCTTCGACGACGGGGAAATTGCTTTTGTGGCTGCTGGAAAAAGACCGGGACGCGCGTCCCCGCACGCCGCGCGATTTCCTGCGCAAACTCGCCCTCCATCCGCTTCTGGCCGAAGACGCGCCCGTGCCGGAGCGCGGTGGGGGCGAGGCTGATGCGACGGATGAATCGGCCGGCGGAACGAACAACGGACCCAACCATGAACCAATGGCGACGGATGACAATCAGGAGGGGTAGCATGCGCATTGTTCTGGCGATTTTTGCGACGCTTATTCTCGGTTCCGCCGTCATGGCGGGACAAACCGGCACGCGCGCCATGTCGGGCCAGTTCAATGTCGCGACGCCTGACGGCTGGGTGGGCAGGCGGTATGTGGACGGAGGCGAGGTTTTCGCCGAGGAGTTCGACAGCAACGGCGATTCGCGCATTGACGTTTGGCGTTTTTACCGAAAGGGCGTTTTGTCGTCGGAGGAACGGGATTTGAAGGGGGACGGCAAAGTCAATTATCAAAGCAGGTGGGACGCGAAAACGCTCACGCTTGTTTCCGTTTTTCGCGACACGAACCGGGCGGGCGTCAATGATTTGGAAATCGAGGCGCTGGGCCGCAATCGCTGGGAAATCCGCGAAGACAGAAACCGCGACGGCGTTGCCGACCGCATTTTGATAGCGCAAGGCCCGTCCGACCTGTTCGAGATTCTCGGCATGAATCTGGCGTATCAGGAGGATGTTGTCGACAGCATTCCGAAGGAGTACTGGTTCGAACTGCAATCGGACGATTATTATACCTGCGCCATTACCGAGTACCGCCGCTATCAGGACGGCGCAATGACTCATTACGGCCAGTGGGACGGGAGCAAGGTCGCGTGGCGTCTCGCCGGACCCGACTATGTTCCGCCCGCCGCTCCGCCGCTCGAGTTGCGGGCGGCGGCGGAACAACCGTATGACGCGGGGACGGACGGCACGGAGCGGTTCATGTCCGATCCGTATGGCGACGAGTATGCGGATCGATACGTCGACTCCGCGCGGGCGGCCGAAACGGATCCGTTTTCCGATCCGTACGGCGATCCGTATGCGCCGGGCGAACAGGACGTGTACACGGCGCCTTCCGGGCGTTTCCGCGGACCGACCGATCGCACCCGGTACGAGGGGCTTCCTCCCGGCGATTCGGCGGCGCGTTCGCTTCCGGCGCGCATGCGTCCGCCGGGAGTGGGGCGATAGCAAAGGCGGGAGAGTGACCGGATGAGTGAAGTCGGGTTGCAGGGCAAGGAAAATGAAGCCGGGGTGAACCAGTGGATCAACCGGGACACGTCGCTTATCGCTTTCAACCGGCGGGTGCTTGCCCAGGCCGAGGACATCAACCTTCCCCTTTTGGAGCGGTTGAAATTTCTCGCCATCGTCTCGTCGAATCTGGACGAATTTTTCATGGTTCGGGTGGCGCACTTGTGGCGCGCGTTGAAATCGGGAGAGACCGCCACCGGTCCCGACGGATTGCCGCCGCGCCAGGTTCTGGAGCTTGCCCGCGAAGGCGCGCGCGAGTTGCTGCACCGGGCGAATGTGTGCTGGGCCGACGACGTTATGCCCGCGCTTCGCGATTCGGCCATCGCCGTGATTGGCCAGGACGAATTGATGCCGGAGGACAAGGAATACCTCGGCGTCTATTTCCGGGAGGAAATTCTTCCCGTTCTGTCGCCGATGGTCGTCGACGCGACCCATCCGTTCCCGTTGTTGTCCTCGGGCGAGATTTACATTCTGCTCCGGATTGCCGCGCGCCCGGATGTTGAAAAAATGTTTTTTTCCAAGGCGGATACGGTTCTGGTGCAAGTGCCGTCGGGCCTGCACAGGTTTGTCGGCTTGCCGCACCGTGACGGCGAGTCCCGTTTTATTCTGCTTGAGGATGTGGTGACCATGTTCGCGGAGGAGATCGTCAACGGCTACGACATCATTTCCGCCCACCAGTTCCGCATCACCCGCGACGCGGAGTTGACGCTCGGCGGCGATCAATCGGACGATTTGATCATGGCGATTCAAGAGGGCCTGAAGCGCAGCCGGTGGGGGGCGCCCGTGCGCTTGTCCGTGGGCAGCCGGGTTCCCGAGTCGGAAGCGGCGTACTTGTACGAGCGCCTCGGGCTTGAGAAGGCGGACGTGTTCCGATCGGTCGGCATGCTTGACATGAAGGCGCTGTTCAATCTCATATCGCTGGTTGACAGGCCGGATTTGCTTGAACCGCCGTGGCCGCCGCAACCGCATCCGGCGTTTGCGGGCGGGCGGAGCGTTTTTGAGGTGGTGGCGGCGGGCGACGTGGTCATCAGCCTGCCGTACCAGTCGTTTGATCCGGTGACCCGTTTTATTGAGGAAGCGGCGGACGATCCGAACGTGCTGGCGATTAAAATCACGCTCTACCGGGTCTCCGGCCAAAGCCCGCTTGTGCGCGCGCTCATCCGGGCGGCGGAGCAGAAGAAACAGGTGACCGCCCTGGTGGAGTTGCAGGCGCGCTTCGACGAGGAGGCGAACATCACCTGGGCGCAGCGCCTGGACGCCGCCGGCGCGC
>DAIPJX010000077.1:0-9345 GCA_036770065.1 Planctomycetota bacterium | reverse complement strand
GCCGGAGCCGAAACGTTCGGCGGCCAAAGCCGAAACGGCGCCGCGTGACCGGGTGCGGATTTTGGATTTGGGCACGGGGAGCGGATGCATTGCGGTTTCGCTTGCCGCGCTTCTTCCGGAAGCGGTTGTTCTCGCGGTGGACGCATCGCCCGGGGCGTTGGCGGTCGCGAGGGGCAATGCGAAAAACGCCGGTGTCGCGGAACGGATTGCATTTCGTCGGGGCGACTGGTTCGCGGGGTGCCGGGACGGCGAGAAGTTCGACGTTATTGTGTCGAATCCTCCGTATTTGGTCAAAGAGGATCCGGAGATTTGGCCCGAGGTCGCGCTCTATGATCCGCCCATGTCGTTGTACGGCGGTTCGGACGGGCTGGATTGTTACCGGCGGATAATTCCCGATTTGGGGAATTGGCTGGCGGAGGGCGGAACAGTATTATTGGAAGTGGGCGATGGCCAGGCCGGACGGGTGGCTGAAATGCTCGCCAACGCCGGATTTTCCGAAGTGTCGAAAATACGGGATTATGGCGGAGTGGAACGGGTGGTCAAAGCGGGCGGAATGTGTGAGTGATGGCGTGGCGATGCTTGGCAATTGTTCGCCCCGGCGCGAGAAAAGCGTTGTCACCGCCCTTTTCCGCTGCTATAGTAACGTATTCGAATTTGTTGCGGTATAATGAATGTGGGAGGGGCGGCCTATGTCTCCTTTGGGTAGTTTACAAGGAACGCACAAAGTAGTGACGCTTCGGGTGCCGGGCCGTCAGGAAGCGCGCATGCTGTGCCTGATTCAGGACGATCCGTCCGGCGGAAGCGCGTATTATGTGCTGGCCGAATGCGAAGGCAGCGCAATTCGTTGGCGGTCGATGATCCGCGACAATTCCATACGCAGATTGCGCGCAGAATTTATTGCGAATATTACGAGCGAGTGCGTCGTGGACGGGCTGGATGTGGAGACGATTTTTTTGTGCACCGCCGAAACTTCCAAAAAAGCGTAAGCGGTCTTAATTGATATAGGTCGGGCATGTTTGAATCGATAAGCGAAAGTCTGGGCAAAGCGTTTCGCACCGTTCTCGGCAAGGCGAAATTGTCCGGGGAAAACGTTGCCGAAGCAATGAAGGAAGTGCGGATAGCGCTTCTCGAAGCCGACGTCAGCAACAAGGTGACGTCCGCTTTTGTCGACCGGGTCGGGGAACTGGCTCTCGGGATGGAAGTGATTCCCGACGTCGATCCGGGCCAGTTGTTCGTCAAGGTGGTGTATGACGAACTGGTCAAGTTGCTTGGCGGCGAAACGGCGGGGATTGACTGGTCGTCGTCCGGTCCGACCGTCGTTATGTTGTGCGGGCTTCAGGGTTCGGGTAAGACGACGACGGCGGGCAAGCTGGCGCGGAAGTGGAAGAGCGAGGGCAAGTCGCCGCTTCTGGTCGCGGCCGACGTGCAGCGTCCGGCCGCCATCGCCCAGCTTCAGGTTTTGGGCGAGCAGATAGGCGTTCCGGTCTTTACCCAGGCGGGCGCGAATCCGGTTTCGATTTGCCGCAATTCGATCAATGCCGCCGCGCTCCACAAGGCGGACGTCATAATCCTCGACACCGCGGGCCGCCTCCACGTCGACAACGACTTGATGGACGAGTTGAACGCCATCAGGGAAGGCGCGAAGCCGCGGGAAATCCTGTTTGTTTGCGATGCGATGATCGGCCAGTCGGCGGTCGACACGGCGGAGGAGTTCAAGCGCCGTCTGCCCCTGACCGGCGCGATTATGACCAAGATGGATTCGGACGCGCGCGGCGGCGCCGCGTTGTCGCTTCGCGAGTCCACGGGCGTTTCGATCAAGTTTGTCGCCACGGGCGAAAAACTGGACGCGCTGGAAGAGTTCCATCCCGACCGCATGGCGTCGCGCATTCTCGGTATGGGCGACGTTGTCAGCCTTGTCGAACGCGCGCAGGCGGTGATGGACGAGAAGGAAGCGCAGGCGCTTCAGAACAAACTGGCGGCGAACCAGTTTGATCTGGACGATTTTTTGCAGCAATTGGCGTCGATTCGGAAGATGGGGTCGCTCAAGGATCTTCTCGGCATGATTCCCGGCCTTGGGGCGCAGCTCAAGAGCGTGAACATCGACGAGGGCCAGTTCAAGCAGATAGAGTGCATTATCCAGTCGATGACGAAGGAAGAGCGGCGGCATCCTGAGATTATCGACGGCAAGCGCAGGCAGCGTATTGCGGGCGGTTCGGGCAAGACGGTCAAGGACGTGTCCGATTTGCTCAAGCAATTCGGCGAAATGCGCAAAATCACCGGCCGCATGGGACGTCTCGGCTTGTTTTCCGGCGCCGGCGGCCAGCAGGCATTGGAAGCGATGACGCCGGGGGGGCTGAGTTCGATAGCCCAGGGCCGGTCCATTTTTGGTTCGAAAAAGAAGGGCTCGAAAGCCCAGCAGAAAAAGAAAAAAGAAAAGAAGAAGAAAAGGAGAAACTAGGTGTCTGTAGCCATTCGTTTGTCGCGTGCGGGACGCGTGCACCTCCCGTATTATCATATCGGCGTCTACAACAGCCGTACCCGTCGTGACGGACGTCCGGTCGAAGAGATTGGGTTCTATGATCCCAAGTCGACGAAAGAGCCGGTTCGCGTCGATGTCGAACGCGCGAAATACTGGCTGTCCGTGGGCGCGAAGCCGTCGGCCACCGTTATCACGATTTTCAAGGGCCAGGGTTTGACTTCGGATTTGTGGACTCCGAAGAAAAAGGCCAAGTCCCCGGCGAAGAAAAAAGCCGCCGCCAAGAAGACCGAAAAGACCAATGCGAAGCCGGCCGCGAAACGCAAGGCCCGCACCGCGACTTCGAAAGCGCGCGGCGAGAAAAACGCAAAGAACTAAAGCGCTTGGATCCAAAAGATAGGCGGCCAATATGAAATGTTGGTTTTGCGACAATGAGGCCAGAGGGACATGCGCGGCGTGCGGTCGCGGCGTGTGTTACGATCACGCTCATATCCATGACGTCATGACCCTGGCCAAAACCGATACCTCGAGCGGGTATACCAGCTATTACAATGTGATGAACGCGCTTAAATGCTCCGATTGCCGATTGGAGTGGATTTACCACAAGCCTGGCGAACAGTCATAATGACTCCGGTCATTGTGGGCAAGGATGGCGACCATGAATGGGTGTCTGGAGGGTACTGTGGCGGGGTATGACGCGAACCGGTTGCGCGACCGTTTCGTTCATGCCGCCATGTCGCCGTCCATTTTTGTCGACGGCGTTGTTCCGCGCGGATCCGGGCAGGAACGTTTTCTTCGCCAGGCCAGGGAGTTTTTGGCGGAACGCGCTCTTGATCGCGATCCCCGTAGTTTGCCTCCCGCGCTTCTTCGCGAAGCGCTCGATAGGGTCGTGGGCATTGCCGCACCGTCAACCAAGGCCGGCATAACGACTGTCGGTCCGCGCCGCGCCCGGGTCTGGTGGGATGCGGCGATGCTTGTGCGGGCGGGCGATATTTTGGCCGATCCCGGCGCTTTTCGTTCCGTTCTCCGGTTTTACGATATTACCGGTCTTGACGCCGCGGGCTGCCGGTGGAACGACTCGTTCGATATCGATGTCGAACTTGCGGCCAACGGCAAATCCGTCGATTTTTGGGCGGCTGATCGCGCGTATGTTGTGGATGTGGGCCTGCTCGACGCGGATGGGCGTTTTGATTGTCTTGCGCGTGCGGGGACGATGGTATTGCCGCGCGAAAGCGTGGGGAACGGCGACTCGGGAAAAACGGCGCGGTCCGGATACGTGCCGCGCGCATCACGGAATATTCATAGCCCCGCCGTGCCGAGTCAATGCGAACGCCAGTGGGTCGAATCCCGGCCGGACAGTCCGTTTCGGGATATTCGGGCCGAATCCGTTATTCATATGTTGTACAGGGCATTTTTGCTGGAAGGGCCGCGCGCGTTGCGCACTGCTCCGTCGCTGGTTCGCCGCGATGCCCGGGTGCTGGAACGGGAATTTGCCGAGCGCGCTCGCGCTCGGTCGCAGGTTGTCGTTCCGGTCGGCGCGAGTCGGGCTTTTCTGGTTGCGCGTCTTGACGAGTGCGTTGCGCAGAGTCCGGTCGCGTTGCAGTATCCCGTTATTCTCGCGAGAGCGGCGAAGATGGAGCCAAGTCCGGTTGTGGTTCGCACCGGATTGGTGCGCCGGGCGGATGCGATGGAGGAAGGCGTTCTTGCTTTGGCGAAGCCGGTGTTTGCGGCGGCGGCGAACTTGCGGAAGCGGTTGGATCAATTGCCGTCTTTTCGTCGTGCGCAGGCGAGAAAAGCGAGCATTCCCGTCAATCGTCTCAATCTGAGCGAGATCAAACGGCTGACTGTCAAAGAAGGCGTTTGCATTGATCACGTGACGGTGATGCTTGAAGGAAGAGCCAAGCCGGGCGCTCGTTTGCGCGTTGGGGGCAAGTTGGTGCGTGCCGACGCAAATGGTCGTTTCCGCCTCGAATGCGTTGTCTCGGGCGGCAAAAAGACGCGAAACGCCAATTAGTAACCAACAATTAACAATGAACAATGAATAATGAACAATGGCGGAGGATTCTTCGCTTTGCTCAGAATTTTACAATAAATATTCACTCGCTACCGCTCGTTCGTACCACGTTGTAAAAAGCGAGCGGCAGCGAGCGAATCATAAATGTACTTCTTCCGCCATTGTTCATTGTTCATTATTAATTATTCATTGGGACTTCATCAGTCTTTGAATATCTTTTTCCGGACCACTTTGCCTGCGGCCATGCGGATTTTCGGAATGTACGCTTCCTGAACGACAGCCAATCCCTTATACAAGTGAAGCGTGTCCTTGTCGATAACGTCGACAGCGCCGTATTCCTTGGCGCGTAACGCAACCTGCGACTGGTCCTTGGCAATAGTCGAACAAATAACGACCGGCTTCGGATAATGCTGCGAAAGCGATTTGAGAAATTTCAAACCGTCAAGCTTCGGCATGATAATATCGAGACTGATAACATCGGGATCGACCTCGAGAATCTTGTCGCGCGCCTCAAACGCATCGCCCGCTTCGCCGCACACCTCCATATCCTTGGTGCCGGTAATGGCCTGAACCAAAATCTTTCGCACCAACGGCGAATCGTCCACCACCAAAACCCTGGTTTTGCGGCCGGCGATTTCCTTGCGTTTCGCTTCCAGACGCTCGCCCTCTTCCGTTTTCTGAATAACCTTGACGACAACCTCGTTTTTGGCCGTGTCGAAATAAATGCGCCTGCCCTTGGTCCCGCCGACATCCTCGGCGACGATCGGAATGCCCTTGCGCTTCAGCATGGAACGGGCCATTTCGATATTCTTCCCGCCGATATCGGAGGTTGTTCCGAGATGGCCGACGACCGCGCCGCCGCCATAAATCTTGGCGGTGATTTTCCCGGTCTCGTCCAGCTTTTTCATAAGCCAGATAATCGTCTCGATGGAAGAGTCGCCGTACCTGCCCTTGTCCGGATCGCCGCCGCCGGGATTGGTGGCGAGCAGATAGTGGTTCATCGCCGCATACGGTTTTGTCTCATGACGGAGACAAACAGCGACGCAACTGCCCAAAAGAGTCGCCATGTGGCAGGGAATACGGGCGACGTGGTACTCGCCCGGCAAAAGAAAAACACGTTCCGCACCGGCTGACATATGTCCCCTCCTCTATAAAAATCTGTTTTAGTGTTGTAATGCGCCAGCGACAATAGCGCGCTTGCGCCCTCTGACCAGTTCCTGGCAGCTCCTAGGCTTCGTTCTCGCGAAGCAGTTCCGGATTGATGGTAATCTGCTGGTTTGCGAACCGGCTGATGATTCCGCCCAGTATCGCCGGACTGGGCTGAATGACCGCGTTTGGTCCTTCCAGGGTGAACGAGAAACCGACATTGCCCCGGAAATTGCTCAACGCCAGATTCTTGAAACTGGTTTTTGTCTCCGGCGTCTCGGTTTCAAAATCGGCGCGCGAAGGAATGCGGCGGTCGACCAGAAGCAACAACTCCTGTCCGACGATCGCGTCGTTCCGATAAGGCGCGGGACCGTAGACGTCTCCAACCACCAAACGGCCGAGATCGTACAGATTGTCGGCGATTTGTTCATAGGTCAGCGTTTCGACCGGAAGCGCGGCCAATTCCTGTTCCAGCGTTTCGTCGACCGCTTTGCCCGTTTCCTTCGCTTCGGAATATTGGCGCAAACGCTGTTCCATTGCCAGCGCCTGTTCCCGAACCAGTTCGTCGACTTTGTCCGTGATCATGTCGGCCAGCGCCAATTCGTATATTTCAGGCACAATCTTTCCGTCGGCGTCGTCAATGACGGCGGGAGCGGAAGGATTGTACTCAAGCAGGCGCAGACGGAAATAGCCGTCTTCCGCCTTGAACGGACGCAGATTCAACTGGAAGCCGCTTTTCCATTCGTTGATGATCAGGTTCCGCGTATCGAGGGGCATGCTGTCAATCATTTCCAGAATGAGCCGCATTTCGCTATCCGAACCTTCGGGCAATTGCTTGAGGAGTTCCGGGAGCGCGAGTGCGTTTTCGCCGGTGTTTCCGGCGGTGACGGCGTACTTGGCGATCGGGGTCAACTTGACGAGTTCGTCGAGATCGGCCGCGCCGTTTTCATTGCGCAGTTGCTCGTCGATATCGATATTGAAGTTGCGCAGCGTCTGGCGGTCCACTTCCAGTTTGAGGAGTTCGGCGCGGATGTCGTCCCGGACTTCTTCGAACGGCTTGTTGTCGAACACGGACGCTCTCGCCGGTTCGTATTGCGCCATCATTTCCTCTTCCGTCGGTTGGCGGACGCTGTCATCGGCCACATTCGGCTCGAAGAGGTATTCAAAGCGCCAGGCCGAGGGCTGGCGGTAGCGCTGATTGTCGGGGTCGTTGGCGCGGGTTGTGGCGTAGAGGCGAATTTCCGCGTCGAGATCCCCGGCCGGTTTTTCCATGACGGCGGCCCTGGCCTGTTCGTTGATGGAATCGGTGGGGACGACCCGGATGCGCTTGATGTCAAGTTGGGCGCGATTGAAGGCGTAGAACGCATAGATGGTGTCGTTGTTCACGGCGGTCAGGTTTGCGTCGGCGATTATGTAATTGCCGAGTGTCTGCCATTCGCGGACGCCCTGGAGAAATTCCTGGCGCGACATTGACATTTGCCGACACAATTCGTCGACCGCCCGGTCGACCGATTTCGGATCGTTTCTGTCGATGCGGAAAGGAATGGTCGGGTGGCCGTATTGGATATAGGTTCCGATTTGCAGATCCGAGGCGTTGGCTCCGGCTTTTTCCGCGTCTTGCAGCAGCGTGTGGATGAACATGAATTTGTAGAGATCGTCGAATGCGGTTCCGGACGGCGCGCCGGTGAATTGCAGCGGAATGCCTCCGGTCGCCGCCGCGATGCGTTTTCTGAACGCTTCAAAATCCTGATAGCTGATGTTTTTTCCGTTTACGGTTCCGATGGCGTATTGTTGCTGGTGCGGCTGGCTGTCGAAAAATCCGCCCGCTCCCCATACCAGGACAAAGGATGGTACGATGATAATGGTGACAATCCAGAAAATCACTTTCTGATTTTTTCGAAACAAATCCATTGACACGGTTCATCCTCTAGCTGTCAAAAGAAATAAACGGCGATTCTCCATGCAATCCGTAAACGCAATTGACCGGCAAGTGTACCTGTTTTGCCAATACATTTCAATTCAAAAACTGTTTTCCTTAAGTGACGGGCCTTTCTGGAGAAAGCAAATGGTTCAATTTTCTTCGTGGAAAAAGGATTGACAAAAAAAAATTGGCTATTATATTCGCCCTTACCAGCCTCCCCCAGGGTTGGTAGGCGCACGTTCCCCCATTCTGGTCGAAATTTGATCCGATTTCGTGCGCCAGTCCCGAGCCCCTTCCGTCCCCCCGGAAGGGGCTTCCCTTTTTTACCGAGGAGATATCATGCCGAAGGAAAAGGTCCGTTGCGGGTGGTGCCAATCCGATGAACAGTATGTCCGCTATCATGATGAGGAGTGGGGCGTCCCGGTCCGGGACGATGCGGTGTTGTTTGAGTTTTTGATTCTTGAAGGTGCGCAGGCCGGTTTGTCGTGGCTGACGATTCTGCGCAGGCGGGAGAATTACCGGAAGGCGTTCGCCGGTTTTTCGGCGGAAAAGGTTGCGCGCTTCACCGACAAGGACAAGGCGCGATTGCTTGCCGACGCGGGCATTATCCGCAATCGCCTCAAAATCGACGGCGCAATCGCCAATGCCCGGTTATTCCTTGAAACGGCGGCGAAACACGGCAGTTTCAGCAAGTTCATCTGGGGTTTTATCGACAACGAGCCGATTGTCAACGCATGGGAGCGCTTGGAGCAGATTCCCGCGACCACGTCCGAATCGGATCGCATTTCGAAAGCCCTGAAAAAAATCGGTTTCAAATTCGTCGGTTCGACTATTGTCTACGCGCATATGCAGGCGACCGGCATGGTCAACGATCATCTTGTCGGTTGTTTCCGGCACAAGCAGGTGATGCGTCATGGAAAATGACCAGCCGCTTGAACCCGGGCTGTATTTGGTCGGCACGCCTATCGGCAATATGGAAGATATTACGCTGCGTGCGCTGCGTATTTTGTCGCGGGTGGATGCGCTTGCGTGCGAAGACACGCGAGTGACGCGAAAGCTTTTTTCCCGCCATTCGCTTCCCGCTCCCAAGATGTTGTTTGTCGCGAATGAACACACGGAGAGCAAGGTTTCGGAGAAGATGATTCTTTTGGCGCAATCGGGCAAGTCGGTCGCGTTTTGTTCCGATGCCGGCATGCCGGGGATTTCCGATCCCGGGTACAGGCTTGCGGAAGCGGCGCGGTCGGCGGGTGTTCGGGTCGAGGTGATTCCTGGGGTGAGTGCGGTGACGACGGCGGCGGCGTTGTCGGGAGTTGTGGCGGGTTCGTTTACGTTTCTCGGTTTTCCGTCGCGGCGTGAAGGCAGGGTGCGGTTGTTGTTGCGGAGCCACGGCGCGTTGCCGGCGGCGATGATTTTGTACGAATCGCCGCGTCGTCTGGGCAAATTGCTTGCGTTTGCGGCGGATGAGCTGGGCGGTGCGCGCCAGGCGGCGGTGTGCCTTGAATTGACGAAAAAGTTTGAGCGTGTCGCACGCGGCGGCTTGGCCAAACTGGCGGAACTGTATGCTGGCGAGCCGCCGAAGGGCGAGGCGACCGTCGTCATATCCGGCGCGGCGGGCGCTGCGCCTGCTGATGCGGGTGATGCGGATGGCGGCACGGATGGCGGCTTTGGTGATTTTTCTTGACAAAGTCCGGTTGTTTTATAAGGTTATCTTCTTCATTGCCCCCTCGTCTAATGGCAGGACAGCAGTTTCTGGCACTGCATGTCGGGGTTCGAATCCCTGGGGGGCAA